>JAUUZB010000117.1 GCA_030590185.1 Deltaproteobacteria bacterium | reverse complement strand
CTCACCGACGCCGCGGTGATGAATTGGTTCAAGGGCTGGCTCACCATCACCACCGTCGGCGGGGTCGGGGAGCCACCACCGCCCCAGTACCTGTGGGACTCGGTGCTCGAGCTAGGTCAGGTCCGTTTGCACGACGGGGGGCTCGCCGAGGGCGAGGCGGACTTGCACCTCACCCTGACCGGCGTGCGCGTGCCCCTGACCGCCGAGCAGATGGTGGAGAGCACCCGGCCGGTGCTCGAGGGCCAGAAGGCTACGATGGCGGAGGTCATGGTCGGCGATCATTCCACCTACACCAGCCCGTGCGACCTCTTTCTAGAAGCCGGTGATGACGGCGGCCTCTATCTCTATTTCGTGCACCCAGACGATCTGCCCGGCCTGACCACCGTTCACCCAGCCCCCGGCCTGTTTGCCGAGGCGAGCCTCGCCACCAAGCTCTCCTCCACCGCCAGCCTCGGGAGCGGCGATCTCCTGCACGAGAAGGTCGCGGTGAGCGCCGTCGGCGGCGAGATCTACTATGCCGAGGATCTCGACGGCGTGGTCTGGCAGCTGACCATGTTGCCGGTACATGGGTTGAACGGTGAGCTTCAGATCTTGTTGCAACCAGCCGGGGAGTGGCGGTGAACCGAGGCGTGCTGCTCATTGGCCTGGTCTGGGTCAGCGGTTGTTTCACCAAGCCGGTGGCCGAGGAACCGGATCTGACCGAGCTCGCGGTCGGCGAGTCGCGCGAGGTGGAGCTCTACGCGATCCGGCTCGACGTCACCGATTTCACCGAAGAGGTCACCAAGGCGAAGGTCCTGAGCCTGCCGGCCTCGGTGCGTCAGAACCTCTGGCTCTACGACCTCGACATGACCGGCGAGAGCGGCAGGCCGCGGCTGCTCGACAATACCATGGCCCAGATCAAGGCGATGGACGTCAGCGACCCGAGCCTCACCCAGGCGGAGCGCAACATGGTGCGGCTGTTGAGCATGACACCCGACACCGCGGATCTGAGCCGTACCTCGATGGAGCCGCTGCTCGACATCGCGCCCAAGGTCGGGTTCGCCGCGGCTGAGATCCTGGCCGAGGCGGTCGGGATCGGGGTGGAGGATTCCTTCCTGAGCGACCACGCGGTCACCAGCGCAGTGGTCGACGCGATCATCCGGAGCCACCCGAACGCGTTGTACCGGCCGGGCAAAAAAACCGACGACAACCCGGACGGGCTCGTGCCGGTACCCTGGGGCCACCTGCCGGTCACCCTGGAGGACGCCGCCTCCGATATGACGAGCCTGGCCACGCGCTTTGGTCCCTACCAGCAGGACGGCGTCTACCACCCCGGCTTCGTGGTCGATGCCTACGCCGAGCTCTTGGGGGATGACTTCAAGATGATCCTCAAGGCGAACGCCAACGCCCTGCCCTACAAGGGGGTCGACCTGACCAGCGCCAGCCGCGGCAACGTCGCGAGCATCGGCAAGGAATCCGCCCCGATGTTCGATTTCAGTGACCCTGACTGGATTCAGATCGAAGGTCTCCAACCAACCGTGGTGGTCGAGAGGATGGTCTTTCAAATCCTCGAGCACCCTGAGTTTTTGCCGGGCAGCAGCTCACCCCTGCCGACGCCAACCGGCAACTCGCCGGTTTGGATCGCGCCTTCCTGGACCTTGGAGCACCTGGTCGCCCGGGCCGGGCTCAACATGTACGGCGACCATCAGTTCTACAAGGAGTACTACCTCACCAGCCCCGACAATCCGCTGTTCGTGCTCGACATCGACGCCGGCTGGATGACGATCACCACCCTGGGGGACGTCGGCTCACCGCCGCCGCCGCTCTACATCTGGGACCTCTTCTTGGAGGTCGCCCAGGCGCGGTTGCACGACGGCCCCGACCCTGCGAACCCGGCGGCCGACCCGATCGCGGAGGGGGAGGCGCACGTGCGGTTCACCCTGACCGACATCGAGGTAGGGATCACCGCCGAGCAGGTCGCCGACGCCATCCGGCTCAATCTCGAGGAGGATCCCTCCGGCTTGATCTCCGTCGCCGGCGTGCTCCTGGACCAGTCGGCCGGTGTGCCGGATTTCTTCTACTACCGGCCACGCCCGGACGGCACCGAGGCAAGCGAGGGGGACTGGCTCTATTACATTACCGCCGACGACCTGCCCCTCGATGACAACGGCGCGCCGGTGCGTGATTTTGCGGACTACACCCGGCTCGGCTTCTTCGCCGATCCCGATCTCACCCTCGAGATCTCAGCGCCGACGCCCTCCGACGGCGACATCCTGCACCGCAAGATCGAGATCGAGCCCGGCGACCTGCTCTACGCCGGCGATGACAGCGAGAAGGTCTACTCGATCGAAGTGCTCGACAAGCCATCACGCGCCAAGGTGGCGCTCCGCATCGAGAGGTTGCGCTAGGTGCAGCGGCTCTGGGCCATCGGCCTGTTGACCCTCGGGCTGCCGGGCGTCGCCTCAGCCAGCGGCATCGGCGCACCGCTGGTCGGTTCCGTCTGGTCCGGGGTGACCAGCCGTGACGCCGCGGCGATCCACTACAATCCGGCGATGCTCGCCACCCTCGATGAGCTCGAGCTGCAGCTCGACGGCGCCTTTGTCTGGGCGAACATTAGATACCACCGCGAGTACCGGGCGCGTTACCAGTATGAGGACAATTTCAAATTCGCCTTGCCCCTGACGCCCTCCGACATTGATCCGGACAAGAGCGGCTGGGCGGATCCGATCAGCACCAACACCTATCTGCCGGTCGGCGCCGCCTTTCTGGCCTATCGTCCCATCGAGGACCTGACCACCGGCATCGGCGTCTACGTTCCCTATGGCGCGGCGTTGGATCCACCGGATGACGGGCCGCAACGCTACGCGGTTCAGCAGGCGTTGTTGACGGCGCTCTACATCACCCCGTCGGTCGCCTACCGGGTCAGCGACTGGCTCTATATCGGCGGTGGCTTCAACCTGATCGTCGGCATGGTGAACATCCGGCAGGTGGTGGATCTCGCCGCCACGCCGATGTTGGCCCAGGCCCTTTCCGATCCGCCGCTGAGCCAGAGCAATGATTTTGGCAGCAACGCCCCGCCCGGGGTGCGTGAGCTCGAGGTGCTCAGTAGGCCCGTGACCCTGGAGACGATGGCCATCGGGCCTTCCTTCAATGCCGGCATTACCTTCGTGCCGACCGAGCGCCTCACCCTGGCCATCGCCTATCAGCATGGCGCAGATCTAGTCTTCACCGGCCCCGCCTATCTCGACATGAGCCACGATTTCTTCACCCAGGATCTGGCGTTCAAGGGCATGCAATACCCGGCCATCGTAGAGGGCACCGCCTATGTCGAGTACCCGCTGCCGCCGATCCTGCGCGCCGGGCTCGCCTGGCAGATCGACGAATCGATGGAGCTCTCCCTGCAGGCCTCCTTGGTGCTCTGGTCCGTGCTGCAGACCCTGCGGGTAACCCTGGAGAGCGACGACCTCGCCCAACCGGAGCTCGGGCTCGGTGACACGGTGACCCTCGACCTGGTGCGGGAGTCGTTGAACACGGTCGAGGTCGAGGCCTGGTTCGGTTACCGGTTTACCGACGACATCCGGGCCGGCGCCCGGGTCGGCTATCACTCCCCGGCCTCACCGGATCACACCCTCGATCTGTCGAGTATCGACGGCCACCGGATCGTCGCGGTGTTGATGGGCGACTATCGCATCAACGAATTTATGGTGATGACCGGCCACATCGGCATGCAGCACGTCGTCAGCCGCACGGTGGTGGCGTCGGAGAACGACGTGGGTAATGGTACCTACGGCTTGACCATCCTGAACGTGGGTGGGTCGATGCATTTCGCCTGGGAGTAGACCGGCCGCGACCCTACTTCCGGCGCCCCTGCCCCTATGGTACCTTTCTGTTAGGCGCAGCTGGGATCGATCAGACGTGATGTTCTTCGCCAAAGGCTTGGTCGTCAATCTGCCCTCCGCCGACCTGCGCAAGCGGCTCAACCCGGCGTTGCGCGAGCTGCAGGACCTCCACGCTGGCTCCGCCGACGATCCGATCGCCCTGGTCACGAGCGCCGAGGCGCCGGCGCGGGCCAACCCGGGTATGGCGGTGGTGCGGCTCTGGACAGGGGGACGCGAGCCAGGCAGCGAGAATCCGTTCTTCGACCCCGCGGTTCGTCACGTCCTCGGGGCGGCGCCAGCGGTCGACCCGGTGCATCTGAGCACCACGATCCGGCAGTTGGTCGAGCGCCTGCCGATCGGCCTGGTCGATGTCATCCCGCGCCCCAAGGTCAATCGTGGCTTCCGCCTCGAGCAGGCGGAGCACCGCGGCGCGCTCCAGGTCTACCTCGAGCAGCTCCTCAAGAGCGCCGGTGTGCCGCCCCGGGTGGCCGGGGAGCTCTACAACCTCACCGACGAGCTGATTGCCAACGCCGCCTACGACGCGCCCATGGAGAACGGCCGCCGGCTCTTCGCGGCTACCTCACGCAAGGAACAGGTGCCCTTCGTTCGTCCGATCGACGTCGAGATCGCGGCCGACACGACTACCGCGGCCATCCTGGTCCGTGACCATTTTGGATCGTTGATCCCGGAGGAGGTGGTCGCCAACCTGCGGCGTTGCTACGGCACCCACCACCAGCAGATCGACCAGAAGGCGGGCGGCGCCGGTCTCGGGCTGTTCATGGTCCTCTCCGGGAGCTCCCGGCTGATCCTCAACATCAACCCGGGCCACAGCACCGAGATCCTGGTGACCCGTGATCACCGACTGCGACCGGCACAGCTGCGGGCGAGCGCTCCTACCTTGAACATCTGCGTGGCGCCCGGTCCAGACGAGACGAGTCCCTCGGTCGACGCCTCCGGTCCGTCCCCATCGACGGCGCAACGCGGTGAAGCCCGCCGGAGGGAGCGGCAGTCGACCCGCTTGATCGGCGTGACCGCGGTGTCCGGGGTCGTCGTGCCGTCTGCTTTTTTGGACTTCAGCGAGCTGGGGGCGTTTGTGCGGCCCCTCGGGCGGGTCGAGGTCGTGCCGGGCCAGACCGTGCTGCTGACCGTGTTCGACAAATCGGTGGCGGTCGATCCGGCGCCGCGCAGCTCCAACGATTCGTCGGAGTGGAAGCTGCGGCCCGCGGTCTCCGATCTATCGGCCACGGTGCGGTGGGTGGGGACCAGTCAACGTCACGATTGCGAGGGGTTTGGTGTCGAGTTCGCTGACCCCTGTGATGCGGTGCCAGGCCTTGTAAAGGACTGAAGGTTGTGAGCTTGGCTAAGAAAGACGAGGAGAGCGGGTGAGCAAACAATTGGTCGGTGTCATGCGCCTCGAGAAGCGCACCGCCAAGCGATTCGAATCGTCGCTGCAGGTCCTGTTCGTCTGGCAGGGCCGGGTGGTTCAAGCGACGGCGATCGACGTCTCGATGACCGGGATGCGGCTCACCTGCGAGGTCGATCTCGAGAAGGGCACGGAGCTCGCCGCACACTTCGCTCCCGAGGGAGGCCGAGCCACCCACCAGCTCGAGGGGCAGATCGTCTGGTCGCGACCCTCTGAGGAGATCGCCGGTATCTACATCGCCGGGCTTCATTTCAGTGTCCTGCCGGAGGACACGGCGGAGCAGTTGGCGGCCCTGGTCCGCACGCTCGGGGGTGAGCACGCGATGGACGACCTGCCAGTGGTCGAGGCCGAGGAAGTGGCCCATGCCCCTCCACCTGAGGTGCCGGCAGCGAAGACCCCAGCCCCGCGCTCGGCGGCATTGCCAGAGGAGCAAACGCCGAGTTTCGCTGCCATGGATCAGCCGCAGCCTGGAGCCGCTGCGCCGCCCGTCGACGCTGCACCGGCCGATCCGTTCGGTGCGGCCGGATCATCAGGGGAGGAGCCCTGGAGGATCACCGAGCAACTCGAGGTAGCGGTGGCCGCGGACTACCGCCAGCGCGAGGAGAACCGCGAGACCGCCAAGCAACACCTCACCGCCGCCCGCCAGGCCAAGGAGGCCGGCGATCTGAAACGCGCCTTGCCCCTGCTACGCGAGGCGGCCGATCTGGTGCCCGATTCACCAGACATTTTTGAGGAGCTGGCCGCGACGGTATATCTAGTCGGTGACGTGGTAGAGTCGGCCAAGCTGTTCGACAAGGCGTTGCGCCTGCGCATGGAACGTGGAGACTGAAACACCGTGACCGACGCGAGTCCCCTCCGCATCGAAGCCGTCTCCCACGGCCCAATTCTCTACGTCCGCCTCTACGGGCCGATCGACGAGACCTTCGACGTCGAGGAGATCCTGACCTCCGGTGGCGGCGATGATTTGATCATCAACACCGCCGCGGTGCACCGCATCAGCTCCTTTGGCGTCCGCGAGTGGGTCAACGGCATGACCAAGCTCGCCGCGGCGAAGAATCGGATCGTCTTGGTGGAGTGCTCGCCGGTGCTGGTCAGACAGGCCAACATGGTCTCGAACTTCATCGAGCATTGTGATGTGGCATCGATCCGCGCCCCCTACTACTGCAACGCCTGCGGTTGGGACACCGACGTGGCGCTCGAGGTTGGCGTCGAGGGGGTGACCGAGTGCAGCGAGGCGGTGGTCTGCAAGCGCTGCAAGGCGGAGATGGAGTTCGACGAGGACCCGTCCTTCTACTTCCGCTTCGCCCGACCGGAGCGTTTTCGTGCCCTCGACCCCCACATCGCCGAGTTCCTCGCCTCCTATTCTCGCGCGGCTGATCGCGCCGCCGAGCCAGATGAGGAGGGCAGAGATCAGATCGGTAGAGATCAGATCGGTAGAGATCAGATCGATACGAGATCAGATGAGGGGTCGGTCGTGCCGGCCGCCAAAGCGAAACGCCAGGTAACAGTCCCCCGCAAGCGTCCGGCGTTGCCGGCGAGTTGGCTGGCGGCGGGCGGCGCCGGCCTAGTGTTGGTCATCCTGCTGGTGATCCTCTTTGCCAGCGGCGGCGGTGGCATCCCTCCCGAGGCGCTCGAGCGCTACCACAGTATGTTGGACGAGAGCGACTTTGCCGGCGCTGAGGCGATGGTAGGAGAGCTGCAGGAGGCCGGGGATCTACCGCCCGGGCTCGCCGAGACCATGCGTAGGGAGGTGGGCGAGAAGCGGGATGCGGTGGTAGATGAGGCCCGTGCCGATGGGCGGCGTTTGTACGGCCGCAAGAAGTACCAGGCAGCTCTCGAGAGTTACCAGACAGCCGAGAAATACGGTGGCAATTCCCCCTCGCTCACTTTCACCATCGCCGAATGCTATCGCAAGCTAGGCAACGGCGATGAGGCGGTGGCCAGATACGACGCCTTTATCGAGGACTTGGGCGACAAGGCGGACGACCGCCGCTTGGACGATGCCCTGTTCTGGTCGGCCGATCATCTGATCAAGGCTGAACAGCCGGAGGAGGCCAAGCGGCTGCTCGAGCGGATCATCCGCGACATGCCGAAGAGCAAATTCAAGCGCTCCGCGGTGCGCTTGATGCAGTCCCTGGACTAGCGGCCTAGCTGTCTCTTGGCCTTTTTGATCTCCGCGTCACGGTCGCTAATGATCTTGAGCAGGGTTTCCCGTTCATTCAGGTGGTCCTGGCGCTCCTGGTTGTAGCGCTCCTTGAGGCGCTGCTCGTCGGTGACGTCGCGCTGCAGGACGAGCACGCCGGTGACGCGGCCAGCCTCGTCGCGCAGGGGCAGGGCGGAGATGTCGAGCACGAGCTCCCGGCCGTCCGCCAGCTTTGCCTTGGCCGATTGCACCCGTACGTTCTGGTCCGACGCCAGGGAATCCGTGACACAGGCCTCCCCGGTGGCGTCGAGCTCCAGCAGCTCGTGGATGGCCGTGCCCTCGATCTGTCGGCGTTTGGCGCCGCGCAGGCCGAGCATCACGGAGAACGGGTTGTTGAAGTGGGTGACGCGGCGTTCCTGGTCGATGACGAAGAACGGGTCGTAGGACAGCTCCGCGAGCTGGTCGATGAATTCACTGGCCAAGGGCTACCTCCGAGCCCAGGGTACCAACTCCGGCCCGGGGGATGCAAAAACTACCGGCGCCGCGGTTCCGCCGCTCAGCCCGAGATCTCGAGCACGATCATGGTGACGTCGTCGGCATAGCGGCTGCGCTGTCCGAACTCGAGGCCGTGGGCGAAGATCGCCTCCAACAACAGGTCGGGCGCCAGCGCGGTTCGCTCGTGTAGGAAGCGCTGCAGGCGCTTGAAGCCGAGCGGTTGTTG
>JAUUZB010000049.1 GCA_030590185.1 Deltaproteobacteria bacterium | reverse complement strand
TCTCATGGCGGCGCCCTTTCGGAACAAGCGGATGCTCGCCATCGATCCTGGCTTCCGGACCGGGTGCAAGGTCGTGGCGTTGGATGCCCACGGGGCGCTCCTGCACAACACCACCATCTTCCCAACTCTGGGTCAGGGCCACCGCGAGGAGGCTGCGCGAGTGGTCCGGGATCTCGTACAACGCTTCTCCCCGGAGGCTTTCGCGGTCGGCAACGGGACCGCGGGACGCGAGACCGAGGCCTTCATCCGGGGTCTGGCCCTCGGGCCCCCGGTGATCATGGTGGACGAGAGTGGCGCGTCCATCTACAGCGCCAGCGAGGTGGCCCGCGACGAGCTACCCGATCAGGACGTGACCGTGCGCGGCGCCGTGTCCATCGGTCGGCGTCTCCAGGATCCGTTGGCGGAGCTGGTCAAGATCGACGCCAAGTCGATCGGCGTCGGCCAGTACCAACACGACGTGCACCAACCCCTGCTCGCCCAAAAGCTCGACCAGGTGGTGGAATCCTGCGTCAACCGCGTCGGCGTTACCCTCAACACCGCGAGCGCGCCGTTGTTGGCGCGGGTGGCCGGGATCGGACCCAAGCTGGCGCGCAAGATAGAAGACCACCGCGCCGAGCACGGCCTGTTCGAGTCGCGGGCCGAGCTGCTCGACGTCTCAGGATTGGGGCCCCGGGTCTTCGAACAGGCGGCGGGCTTTTTGTGCGTCCCTAACAGCGAGAACCCCCTCGACCGCTCGGCGGTCCACCCGGAGCGCTACGAGCTGGTCGAGCGCATGGCGGCCGACCTCGAGCTCGCGGTCAGCGAGCTGGTGGGCAACTCAGCGGCGATCAAACGGGTCGAGATAGCCCGCTACGTCGACGAGGCAACCGGCGTCGGGGAGCCGACCCTGCGGGACATCGTCACCGAGCTCGAGCGGCCCGGCCGGGATCCCCGGGCTGAGTTCGACCCACCCAAATTCCGCGCCGACGTCATCAAGCTCGAGGATCTCCAGCCCGGCATGGCGCTCGAGGGCGTGGTCACCAACGTCACCGCCTTTGGCGCCTTTGTCGACGTCGGCGTCCACCAGGACGGCCTGGTCCACATCTCGGAGCTGGCGGACCGCTTCGTCAAGGATCCGAACGAGGTGGTCAAGGCGGGCGACAAGATCCGCGTGCGGGTCATGTCGATCGACGCCGAGCGCCGGCGGATCTCCCTCTCGGCTCGCTCCGGCGAAGCGGCCGCCAAGCGCCCGCCCCAGGAGGGCAAAAGCGACGACCGGCGCGGCGGCCAACCGAGCAAGGGGCGCAAGGGCAAGTCGGACAAACCCCGGCGCGGCGCGGAAAAGCCGAAGCGCTTCACCAATAATCCGTTTGCGAACGCCTTCAAGTAGGCATGAGAGGCAACCCCCTACGCAGTATCCAGGGCAAGCTGACCAGCCTCTACCTGCTCCTCACCCTCGGGTCCCTAGCGACCCTGACCTTCCTCTCCTACGAAACCACCGGGCGGATCCTCTCGTCGTCGATTCGGTCGCAGCTGCAGACCATCGCCGAGGGCAAGAGTGACTTGATCTCCCGATGGATGGAGGAGCGCGAGCACGACGTCGAGGTCCTCGCCAAGAACACCACCGTGACGGACGTCGTCCGGGAGCTCGCGGGGGCAGATCCGGGCGAGATGGAACGGAGCGGCGGGGAGCTGACCGCCCTGTTGCGATTGGTCCGCGATCAGTATGGGGCCTATCACGAGATCGCGGTGATCGATCTGGCCGGGCGGACCGTGGCAACGACCAACGGCACCCCGACGGGCACCAGCGACGCAACGGCGCGCCTCCTCGACACGGTTCGCCAGGGCCGACACTACATCTCCGAGATCCACCTCTACGGCGAGGGCCTACCGCCGAGCCTCGACATCGCGATTCCGGTGACCTCGGGAAACGGCGACGCGCTCGGCGCCGTCATCGCCAAGATCAACATCGAGATCGTCAACGAGATGACCGATTCGATGCGCCTGATGGAATCGGGTGAGGCCTACCTGGTCGACCAACGCGGCGTCTTCATCACCCACCGCGACCGGCGGCGGGTGTTCCGGGACGACATCTCGGCGATCACCGGCGTCAGCGCCGTCATCGGCGGCCGCAGCGGCGTCGGTGAGTACGTCGACTACCGCGGCGTCGACGTCCTCGGCGCCTTCGAGTGGCTGCCGCGCTGGCGCTGGGGCCTGCTGGTGGAGATCGACCGGGAGGAGGCCTTCGCCCCGGTGAACGATCTGCGTTGGGACCTGTTGCTGATCGTGGCGTTGATCGCGACCACGGTGTTGTTCGGCACCCTATTGGTCGCCCGGCGGATCGTGCGCCCCTTGCGAGAGCTAACCGGAGCTGTCCAGGCGGTGGCCTCCGGTCGCATGGACATGCGCCTCGACATCGCCGGCCACGACGAGGTGAGCTACCTGTCGGAGAGCTTCAACCACATGACCAGCGCCCTCGAGAAATCTCACGCCGAGATGGACGAGCGGGTACAACAGGCGACCGACCGGGTGGCCCGCAAGAACGAGGAGCTGGAGGAGGCCAACCGCAACCTCGCCCAGTCAAACCAAGAGCTCTCCCAGGCCAACCTGGACCTGGAGGAGCAGCGCGGCATCGCCGCCCATTCGGCGCGACTCGCCACCTTCGGTGAGATGGCCGCCGGCATCGCCCACGAGATCAACAACCCGCTCACCACGATGAAGAACCTCATCCATTCACTGCAGGCCGGCCTGCCGCCGGATGACATTCGCCAGAAGGACATCGGTATCGTCGCCGAGGAGATCGGCAAGCTCACCAAGCTGGTGCGCAATTTCCTAACCTTTGCCCGCCCAACCAAGGGCGACGTGACCGCCATTGATCTCAACGCCATCGGAGCCAAGGCGCTCGCCCTGGTCGAGCCCCAGGCGCGCCAGAAGGGCCTGCGGGTCCGCGAACGGTTCGACGAGCCCTGCCCTGCGATCATGGCGGATCGGGAACAGCTCGAGCAGGTGGCCTTGAACCTGCTGCTCAACGCCATCCAAGCGAGCCCCGAGGGCGGAGACCTCGAGATCTTCAGCCGGACGACGATCGGCCCCAACTCCGGCGCGCCCAAACAGGTCGAGCTCGGCGTCACCGACCACGGGCCCGGTGTGGCCGCCGCCGATCGAGCCAGTATCTTTCGACCATTCTTCACGACCAAGAGCCGGGGCTCCGGGTTGGGCTTGGCGATCAGTCAACGAATCGTCGAGGAGCACGGCGGCGAGATTCATCTCACCAGCAAGCCGGGAGACGGCGCGACCTTTGTCGTCTCTCTGCCGGTCGTGGGGGAGGAATAGGGCGATGCGAATCCTCATCGCGGATGACGACCACAACCTGCGCTATTCGTTCCAGCGCACCCTCGACGGTCGCGGGTTCGAGTTCATCGAGGCGGCGGACGGCGAAGAGGCAATCGAAAAAGTCCGCAACGAACGTCCCGACGTGGTGGTCATGGACGTGCGCATGCCCGGGATGGGCGGACTCGAGGCCTTTGAGCGCATCAAGGAGATTGCCCCTGGCTTGCCGGTGATCATCATGACCGCCTATGGGACGACCGACACCGCCATCGAGGCGATGAAGCGTGGCGCGGTCGATTACACGCTCAAGCCCTTCGACGTCGCCGAGATGGAAGCCATGATCGCGCGCGCCGTACAGCAGAGCGGTGCGCTTCGCGGTGAGGCCAGCGTTAGCTTTGAGCCGCTCATCGAGGACACCGCCGCGCCGGACCACCGCCACGTCAAACGGTTGGTCGGCAGCAGCCGCGCCATGCAACAGGTCTACAAGGCTATCGGTCAGGTCGCCGAGACCGATGTCAACGTGTTGCTCCTCGGGGAGAGCGGCACCGGCACGGAGCTGGTGGCGAACGCCATCCACGAGCACAGCCGTCGGGTCAACCAGCCGTTCACCGCCATCAACTGCGCCGCCATTCCGGAGTCGCTGATCGAGAGTGAGTTGTTCGGCCACGATCGGGGCGCATTCACCGGCGCGACCCACCGCCGACTCGGGATTCTTCAGGCCTGCGATGGCGGTACGGTCTTCTTTGATGAGATCGGGGAGATGCCGTCGGCCACCCAAACCAAGCTGCTGCGTTTTCTCCAGGAGGGGGAGATCCTGCAGCTCGGTGATGAGGCGCCGGTGCGGGTCGACGTGCGGGTCATCGCGGCCACCAACCAGGATCTGAAGACCGCGGTGAGCGCCGGTCGCTTCCGGGGGGATTTGTTTTTTCGCCTCGACGCGGTTTCCATCGCCATGCCTCCCCTGCGCGAGCACATCGAGGATATCGAGGAGCTAGTGGCGTTTCTCGTGCATCGCTTCAACGACGAGTTCGGCAAGGAGTTCACTCAAATCGCGGGGCTCGCGATCGAGAAGCTGCGCGAGCGGGCCTGGCCGGGAAACGTCCGGGAGCTCGAGAACGTCATCCGCAAGGCGGTGATCATCGGCCAGGGCGAGGTGCTGCTCACGGATCACCTGTTTGATGCACCGGACCCGCGCGGGGGCGACGGGGGCGCGGCTCGAAGGAAGCAACGGGCGAGCGCCATGGCGATGGATGAGGTCATCGACACCATCATCGACCGTCTGGGCAAACAATCCCCCCCGGGGCTGCTGCACACCCTCGACCGTCTGCTGGTGGAGCGCGTCCTGCAGCGGGTCGACGGCAACCAGGTGCGAGCCGCGCGCCTGTTGGGGATCAGCCGAACCACCCTGCGGAGCCGACTCGAGCGCTACCGCACGCTGGACGAGGACGGGAACGATGACGAAACTGGCGATATTTAACCAGTCTGTTCAATTCCCGTCATCAACCAACCCCTTATACCGCGCCGCGTTGCCACCGAGCCTGGGCCTACGTTCCGAGTCCGTCTAACCACTCGATAGAACGGTAGATTTCCGGCCGCGCATACACCCATCCACATATGGTATGTTTCCCTACCTTGGCGTACCTATTGCAATGCCTCGCCCCGTTCATCAATGACACGTCGAGGAGCTGACCCAGGGGCCAGCGTTTTTCCTCGCGCGGGGGTGTCGTGGTTTGCGGGAGCTGTCGCCGCGCGGTTTCGCGGGGCTCGGAAATAGTCCTCGAGGGCCTGTCCGACCAGCCGTCCCACCACTGCCCCTATTGCCTCGAACCGCTCAATGCACCGCCACCCGATCTGGGCGTGGTCGACGCCCAACCGGCGGAGAACGTCTCGGTCGAGCGCCACGCCAACCGCCGGGCGATCCGCGCCCGTTTCGTCGAAGAGCTCGGGGAACAAACGGCGGACGGCCGGCCGATCTGCCCCTCCTGCGGCCGGGTGCTGGAACGCAACGATCTCCTGATCCTGCTCAACAGCGAGTATTTCCGCTGCCACCTCTGCGGCCACGACATCGCCGCCTACGCCTACCGCGAGGAGGCCTACCAAGAGCGGCGCTGGCTGCCGGTCATCCACGCCCTCGGTGACATGCATCGCCGCGAAGAGTGTCGTGACTGCCACTTCGCCGGCGCCATGGCGAGCTCCTGCCAGAACGCCCTGACCTGGATCGGGCACGGCAGCAGCGAGCACCACAAGCTGTTGGTTGCCATCCTCGCCCACAGCGACTGGCGTCGCCCGGATTGCGACACCAGCGCCTGTTTCGCCCTCACCCAGTACCGAACCCTAGCCGGCAAGGGTCTAGAGCTCCTCTAGACACGACCCGCCCAACCGAGAGGAGACGCCATGCAGTGCAGCAGATGCAATTCAGACGTTACCCCTGGGTTGGAGTTGCGGTTGGTGCCCGACGCGGCTCGAGCGGCACACTGCCCCTACTGCCTCACCGATCTCCCCCATCGACAACCGGGCACGGCCTGCGGTTCGGCCCTCGGCCGCCATGGCAGGGAGGCGACGCTCCGAGCCACCCGGCGACGCGAGCTGCGCGATCGCTTCGTCGCCCGCCTGCACAACATCTCGTGTAGCACCGGCGTGCGCTGTCCCATCTGCAACCAGGGTCTCAACGACAACGACGAGGCGCTGCTCCGGGAACGGGACCACTTCCGCTGCCACCGCTGCGGACACGACTTGGCCTACCTCGCCTACCGGCAACACGCCTACGACGAGGAAAACTGGCAGCCCTTGCTGAGCGCGCTGGCCGACCAGCAGGCAGAGCCGCGCTGTCGGGACTGCCGCTACCTGGGCGCCATCGCCAAGGCCGCCGAGGCCGCGCTGGCCGGCGGCGTCCACACGACGCTCAATCGACACCACCTTTTAGCGTCCGTGCTCGGTCGCTTCGACTGGGAACAGCCCGAGTGTTCCTGGGAGAAGGACTGCGAGCTGGTCGAACTCTACCGCTCAACCGCCGGCGAGGCGCTCCGACTGCTGTAACCGAATCCGCGAGAGGCCCACGCAATGAACCCACCAATCAATCCCGCCGAGATCCTCAAGATCATCGAGAAGTACAAGGACAGCCGCGGCTCGATCATTGCCATCCTGGAGGACATCCAGGCTGAGTACAATTATCTGCCCAAGAGCGCCCTGGTACTCGCCGCCAAGCACACCGGCCACGCGCTGGTCGACATCTACGGCGTCGCCACCTTCTATACCTGCTTCAGCCTGGAGCCGCGCGGTAAGCATCTCTGCTCCGTCTGCATGGGCACCGCGTGCCATGTGCGCGGCGCGCCGCGGGTCCTCGACGAGTTCACCAAGAAGCTCGCCATCGAGCCGGGACAGACCACCGAGGACGGGGAGTTCTCCCTGACCACGGTCAATTGCCTGGGCGCCTGCGCCCTCGGCCCGGTGGCGGTCATCGACGGCGAATACCATCGCAACGTCAAGAGCAAGACGGTCGCAGCCGTCATCGACCGCCATGCCGCCGGCGGGTTGGAACAGGCGATCTCGGACGACGACCGGATCTTCCGGGTCGACGTCGGCTGCCCCCACTGCAACCGCAGCTTGATGACCCACGACCACCACATCGACGGCCAACCGATGATCCACGTCACGGCCTCCTGGGGGCGCAAGCACGGTTGGATGCGCTTGAGCAGCCTGTACGGCGACTACCGCATGGAGTCCGAGCACGACGTCCCGGCCGACACCATCATCCACTTCTTCTGCCCGCGCTGCCACGGCGAGCTGCGCTCACCGCGACTCTGCCCGCGCTGCGACGCAGCCATGATCCCCTTGTTGGTCCGGGCTGGCGGCATCATGCAGTTCTGCTCTCGGCACGGCTGCAAGGAACACCGGCTGGACCTCAGTAGCTAAACGACACCAAGGACCGAAACCCGCACCACAGGCCAAGGGCGACACGCCAGCCACGGGAACGAAGTATGCCAAAGCTCAACTCCATCACCGAACTCCAAGAGCTCCGCAGCCGTATTCAGGACGATCCAGAGCGCAACAAGCCGCGACTGGTGATCTGTGCCGGCACCGCCTGCCAAGCCAGCGGCGCCAACGATCTCAACCGGATCATCAAGCGCCACCTGATCGAGCGCCACCTGGTTGACCACATCGCCCTGCGCATCACCGGCTGCCACGGTTTCTGCGAGATGGGCCCGTTCATCCTGGTGGAGCCACAGGGCGCCTTCTACACCCCGGTCAAAAAGAAGCACGTCCCCAAGATCATCAGCGCGGTCTTGGCGGAAGAATACGTCGAAGAGCTGCTCTACACCGACCCGTCCACCAACAAGCGCTATTTCCACTTCGAGGACATCCCCTTCTTCAAGAAGCAGCAGCGCACCCTGTTGGGGCGCAATCAGGAGATCGATCCGATCCGCTTCTTCCATTTCCTCGGCACCGGCGGCTACGTCGCCCTCGAGAAGGCGCTCGGCGAGTACTCACCGAAACAGGTGGTCGACCAGGTCAAGCTCTCCCGCCTGCGCGGGCGCGGCGGCGGTGGCTTCCCGACCGGACTCAAGTGGGAGCTCGCCGCCAAGGAAAACGGCGACCGCGGCAAGTACGTGGTCTGCAACGCCGACGAGGGTGACCCGGGCGCCTACATGGACCGCAGCATCCTGGAGGGCAATCCCCACAGCGTCATCGAAGGAATGATCATCGGTGGCTACGCCATGGGCGCCACCGAGGGCGTCATCTTCGTCCGGCACGAATACCCGCTGGCCATCAAGCACACCATCATCGCCCTGCGCCTGGCCCGCGAGTACGGCCTCCTCGGCGAGAAGATCCTGGGCACCGACTTCAGCTTCGACATTAATATCGTCAAGAGCGCCGGCGCCTTCGTCTGTGGCGAGGAGACGGCGCTGATCAAGACGGTCGAAGGCTACATGGGCGAGCCGCGCCAACGGCCCCCCTACCCCACCCAGAAGGGTATCTACGGCAAGCCGACCAGCATCAACAACGTCGAGACCTGGGCCAACGTCCCGGTGGTGATCGAGCAGGGCGCCGCCGAGTACGCCAAGATCGGCACCGAGAACAGCACCGGCACCAAGGTCTTCTCGGTGGTCGGCAAGATCCGCAACACCGGCCTGGTCGAGGTGCCGATGGGCACGTCGATCAAATCGCTGGTCTACGACATCGGCGGTGGGGCACAGAAGGGCTCCAAGATCAAAGCGGTCCAGATCGGCGGTCCCTCCGGCGGCTGCATCCCGTCCTGGAGGTTCGATCTGCCCATCGACTACGACAGCCTCACCGAGGCGGGCGCCATCATGGGCTCGGGCGGCATGATCGTCATGGACGAGGACACCTGCATGGTGGACGTCGCCAAGTACTTCATGGGCTTCCTCAAGGCTGAGTCCTGCGGCAAGTGCTTCACCTGTCGCAAGGGCACCCAGCGCATGTGGGAGATCCTGGACGACATCACCTGCGGCCGCGGCAGCCTCGATCAGCTCGACCTGCTCGAGGAGCTGGCCCACGTGGTCAAGGACACCACCATGTGTGGCCTGGGCCAGTCGGCGCCCAACCCGGTGCTCAGCACCCTGCGCTACTTCCGCCACGAGTATGAGCGCCACATCGTCGACAAGCGCTGCGATGCCTTCGTCTGTAAAGACCTGGTCGGCGCCCCCTGCCAGTCGGCATGCCCCATCGGCACCGAGGCCTGGCGCTACGTGGCGCACATCGGGCGTGGCGAATATGAGGCGGCCTACGCGGCGATCCGCGAGACCAACCCGTTCCCCTCGGTTTGCGCGCGGGTGTGTGACCACAACTGCGAGAGCCGCTGCCGATTGGGCACCACCGGCGAGTCGCCCGTGGCGATCCGCGCCCTCAAGCGCTACGTCACCGACACCATCGATCCGGCCTCCTTCAAGCCGGTCTGCAACCCTGCCAACGGGCATCGGGTGGCGGTGGTCGGCGCCGGTCCGGGCGGGCTCACCGCGGCCCACTACCTGTCCCTCGAGGGCTACGGGGTCACCATCTTTGAGGCCTCGGACCACGCCGGCGGCATGCTCTCCCTGGGCATCCCCTCCTACCGGCTGCCGCGCGAGGTGATGAGCAAGGAGATCGACGCCCTGCTCAACGACAACATCGAGCTGGTGTTCAACACCACCCTCGGCAAGGACCTCGACATCGACGACCTGTTGCACGACCGGGGCTTCGAGGCGGTCTTCCTCGCCATGGGCGCGCTCAAGAGCCGCCGGCTGATGATCGACAACGAGGATGTGGAGGGTGTGTACCCGTCGATGCAGTTCCTGCGGGCCTGCAATCACCAGAACAAATCCCTGGCCAAGGGCCACGTCGGTGTCATCGGCGGCGGCAACTCCGCCCTGGACGCGGCACGGGTCGCCATACGCCAGGAGGGAGTGGAGAGCGTCACCATCCTCTACCGGCGCACCCGTGACGAGATGCCGGCGTTCAGCGAGGAGATCGAGGCCGCCCTCGAGGAGGGGGTCGAGCTGGTAACCTTGACCACGCCGATCCGCGTGCTGTCGGAAAACGGCCAGCTCACTGGGATCGAGTGCCTCAAGAACAAGCTCGGCAAGCACGACGCCAGCGGCCGGCGTTCGCCCAAGGCGATCGAGGGCAGCGAGTTCGAGCAGCGGCTCGATACCCTGGTGGTGGCCATCAGCGAGGAGCCGGACACGGACAACCTCTTCTCCGCCGACAGCGCCGGCCTCGCCGCTACCAAGTGGGGATCCCTCGAGATCAACGAGGTCACCCTGGCGACCGGCCGACCCGGGGTCTTCGCCGGCGGCGACGTGGTCACTGGTCCCAACACGGTGGTCGAGGCCATCGCCGCGGGCAAGAAGGCCGCCCTGATGATCGACCGCTACGTGCGGCGCGACAGGCTCCAGCAGGAGGTGGCACCACGCTTGCCCGATGTCTATGTGGAGCCAGTGCCGGTTGATGCGGATCGCCCGCGGGCAAAGCCACCCTCCAAACCCGTTGAGGAACGGCTCGCGGGCTTCACCGAGGTGGAGCAACCCCTCGGCCGCGACCAGGCGCACTGCGAGGCCGCCCGTTGCCTACGCTGCGATCTCGAGTTCACCGAGGCCCCGCGAGTGGAGCCGGCGACCCAAGCAGCGGCAGGAGGCGCGCGATGATTACTTTCAAGCTCAACGGTCTCGACGTTCAAGCCGAACCCGGGACGACGATCCTCGAGGCGGCCGAGTTCTACGGCTTTCCCATCCCCACCCTGTGCCACCTGGAGGGCCTGACCCCCTACGGCGCCTGTCGGTTGTGCGTGGTCGAGGTCGGGGAAGCGCCCCGCTCACG
>JAUUZB010000390.1 GCA_030590185.1 Deltaproteobacteria bacterium | reverse complement strand
GGCGCTGGCACCAGGCCGGATGCTGATCTCGAGTGGGAGGAGACATCCTGCACCGACGGCGACACCCTGACCATGGCCCCCGACTCCGGGCGCCTGACCTCCAAGATTTTTGGTGAGATGGCCTACGTCATGGATCTCCAGGACGAGTATGACGATGCTCTCAATAAGGAAGATATCTTCCTTCCCGAGCCGCAGCACCCGGACTTCTTGGACAACTATCAACGCACCCTGCACGAGATTCGCTTCGCGGACCCGTACTGGAACTCCTACGTTTATCTAACCGCCGGGGACCGCTCACCCATGGCCGGCTTCGCCGAGCGGGCCGAGATCGAGCGGGAGTTTGGGGATGCGATGACCTCCCTGACGCACAACGGCAGCCCCTTTGGCCCGCTTTCGCTGGCCAGTGGCGCTGGCATCGAGGCCCAGAACGAGTTCTCGGAGAAGTTCCGCATGTGGCGGCGTAACCACGAGGAGCTCGACCGCGACAAGAAGCGTCTGCTCGCCAGCCGCAACATCTACCTGTTCGACGACCACGACGCCCTGAGCGCCATCAACTCCGGCCGCCGCAAGTGCGTGGACGGTTTCTGGGAGTCGGACGACGCCTACCGCGAGCGGATCATCGAGCAGGTGGTGGCGGACGTCGCCATCCACGAGTTCGGCCACACCGTCTCGCTGCGCCACAACTTCTACGGCAGCGTCGACGCCAAGCACATGCGTCCGCCCACCGCCGAGCACCCCCACCCGGAGGTCACCTCCTCGATCATGGACTACGTCAAGTCCCAGGAGGGGACCGGCTTCCACCGTGCGTGGGGATTGTATGACGAGGCCGCGATCAAGTGGATCTACGGCACCTGGGACGTGCGTGATGACCTGATGGACAATCAGGACTTCCTCTATTGCACCGACGATCACGCCGACAACTCACCGCTGTGCCGGCGTCACGACCTCGGCGTCACCCCGTCGCAAATCGTGCTCAACGCCATCGAGCGCTACGACTACCTGTACAAGCTGCGCAACCGGCGGGCCTACCGGACCTTCTGGAACACCGGCAGCTACTACTACCGTGTCTACAACGACATCTTCCCGTTGCTACGCTTCTGGTACCTCTCGATCTACACCTGGGGCGGCGGCGGCGTGCAGGACACCCTCAAGAACATCGACCAGACCCGCGACTGCACCATCTACGATGAGACCGGTTGCATCATTAATAAGTACTGCGATTGGACCGGCAGCGCCTGCGAGACGATCGTGCTGAGTGATCCCGAGTACGACGAGATCTCGATCGATTTCTACAACGACCTCGTCGCGACGAACGCCCTGATCATGGCGTTCTACGACGCGGTGATCAATCAGTCGGCGGTCTTCCGCAACTACCAAACCGAGTATGACCCCTTCTACGGCGACCCGATCCGCCTCGGGATCATCAACGATAAGCTGTACACCACGTACGCCTTCATGGACTTGCAGGTGGTCTGGGATTACGACCCGCGCATCTATGACTATGTGGCGATGTACGACGCGCCCTTTGGTACCCGTAACTGGACCCTGTCCCAGCGCGTGCTCGACAACATGCTGGGCGCCAACTACGACACCTTCACCTGGTTCCGGTACACGGCGCTCAACATCTTCGGCTGGGCCACCAACTCCAACCTGATCGGTGACGGCTCCCTGCGCCAGCGCATCGCGATTGAGCGATACGACAACGAAGGGGAGCTCTACGAGATGTACGGCCAGGACGAAATCGATTCGGCGCTGGTGGCGAGCAACCCAGGTCAGGTCTTCCTGCACGATGGCGAGGAGTACTCCTACACCTACCTGGCCGACCGCAATTACCACCTGGTGACGCGCAAGTCCTCCAGCCCGGTGAGCTATCAGTACATGCGGGACTACAACGAGTCGATGAACTTCGGCGCCAGCGAGTCCCTGGACAACTACGGCCTGAAGATCCTGCTGGCCTACTACGAGTATTACAACAACTTCAGCGGGTTCTAGACAATGTCAGTCCTCTTGCTGACCCTTGGGCTGCTCGCGCAGCCCAACACTGGGGATGCTCCCCCGGCGGTGGCACCGGAGACCCCTCCGGCCACCGAGGCACCGGCGCCCGACTCGGCTCCAGCCGACGCGCCGGCCGAAACACCGGGAGACACTCCTGACGCAGCCGCGCCCGCTGAAACACCAGCGGGTGAGGCAACGCCCGTGCCCGAGGCCACCGAGCCCGGCGCGGGTGACGCACCGGCAGAGCCGGTTGCGGACGAGGCCGGGGCTGAAGCCCAGCCAACCGAGGGGGTCGAGACCCTCGAGGCGGGTGGGGCGGACTCTGCGGCGGAGACGCCGGTTGAGGGTGCTCCGGCTGGCGAGCCTGCGGCCGACACGTCGGCAGCAGAGCCCGCGGCAGACACGCCGGCAGACGCACCGGCAGACGCACCGGCAGAAATGCCTGCCGGGGACGCGCCAACCGCGGAGGCGACCCCTGCCATCGAGGAGCTCGAGGCGGCGCCGGCCGAGGGAGCAGCCGCGGCAGAGGAGGCAGCCGCCGAGGGTGCCGAGGCTCCGGCCGAGGAGGGTGGAGGTCTGACCGACCCCGAGTGGGTCCGGGTCGCCGGTTCCTACGAGGCGGTGGGCACCAAGGCGGAGCGGACCTTCTCGGTCTCCGGGTATCTCATGTACCGGACCCTGATGGTGACCGACGAGCAGCCCGCCAACGGCATGTCCGTCTGGGGGGTGGTGCGCGGCAACGTGCACCTGTTCGAGGGGGCCAAGGTTTGGGCTCGGATGGCCTTCGAACAGAGGATGGTAGCGGAGATCGGCGAGTCGGGATTCCTGTTTCAGGATTTGCGCCTCGGCTTTGACTACTCCCACCAACTCGCGTTCGACTGGCTGCCCACCGAGAACGCCTGGCTCAAGGAACGCAACCTCCAGTTCCTCCACCGTGGGACCGTGTTCATGCCCACCTCGCGGCTGAGCCAGAACCAGGACCTGCACCTGTCCCTGCGGGCCCGGGAGATCGTCCGCATGAACATCATCGCCGGGCTCGACTTCTCCCTGGACAACTTCCTTCAGCTCTACTTCCGGGAATACGCGGAGCAAGCGGGTCTCAAGGGTGGGATGAACTCCCAGTTTGCGGCCTACATCTCACCCGCCCTGGAATACACCTTTGATGAGCTCGGCCCGATTCCGGGTGAGATCCTGGTCGGCGCGAACATCTACTGGTGGTGGAACAAGGACTATGCATCGGGCCAGGACGCGGCGCCGGCGAGTGACCAGTACGGCAGCGTGCCGGCAACCTCGGATCTCGCGGATCGGATCGACGCTCTCTACGCCGAGAGTAACGGTCCGCGCGGTGAGGAGAATTCTTGGTCGCTGGAGACAGGCTGGGGATTTTGGGTGGATTACACCCCGGTGCCATACTTCACCCTCGAAATGTCGGTCGAGCACGGCTTCCCGTGGCTGAACAACGGCGTTCACCCGACCACCGATTCCTACGAGAGCGTGTGGACCGGTTTTGCGCACCGCGACTATACCGAGTTCGTGGTGCGGCTGATCGGGCGATACTGATCGTCGAGCGGTGGGGCCGAGCAGCACCCGGCCCCGCTGCTCAATAACTCCGGGTGAACCCAATAACTCGGGGTGAAGAAGTAGGGGCGGGTTTTCCCCCGCCCAAGAGTGGTGATGGGCGGGCACGGAGCCCGCCTCCACATCACGATCGAATGCCGTCCTGGGTTCATCGGCTGTTGCCCTGGCCCTTTTGAACCATGCGCGTCGCCCTCGTTCACGACTGGCTCGTCGCCCGCCGCGGCGGCGAAAACGTCCTGATCGAGCTCGCTGAGCTCTATCCGGACGCGCCGATCTATACGCTGGTGCACCGGCCGGGCAGCGTGGACCCGCGCCTCGAGCGCCACCCGATCCACGCCAGCGCCATCCAACGCCTCGCCGGCGCGACGGGCGGTTTCCGGCGTTACCTGCCGTTCTTCCCCCGCGCCGTGGAAGCCTGGGACCTCTCGGCCTTCGACCTGGTGATCTCCACCAGTCATTGCGTGGCGATCGGCGCCCGCACCGGCCCGGGACAGAAACACCTGAGCTACGTTCACACGCCCATGCGTTACCTGCGCGACCAACTCCCACAGTACCTGCCCGGCCCGGCCCCCGCGACCCGAGCTCTGGTGCCGTTGGCCCGGGCCGCTACCTGGCCCCTGCGTGCATGGGAGCGAAAGGCGGCCCAGGGGCCGGATCGGATCCTGTGCAACTCGGTCCACGTCGCCCAACGCATCTCCCAATTCTGGCGACGCAGCGCCAACGTCGTCTACCCACCTGTCGACGTGGCGTTCTTCTCGGCCGGTGAGCTCCGGCCGGCGGTGGAGCGCCATGGCTACCTGGTGGTCGCGGCGCTGGTGCCGTTCAAGCGGGTCGACGTGGCGGTGAGGCTCGCTACCGCCCAAGAGCTGGAGCTCACCGTGGTCGGGGACGGGACCGAGCGCCGGCGCCTGGAACGGATCGCCGGCCCCACCGTACGCTTGCTTCCCCACGTCGACCGCGCGGAGCTGCGCCGGCTCTACGCTCGCAGCCGCGCCCTGTTGCACCCCAACGCCGAGGACTTCGGCATCGTGCCCCTCGAGGCCTCAGCGGCCGGTTGTCCCACCGTGGCGCTGGCCCGCGGCGGCGCCCTGGAGTCGGTGATCGACGGCCTCAACGGCAGCTTCTTCGACCAGCAGAGCGCCGCTGATCTCGGTCGGGCCGTGGCACGCTTCGAGCGCGCCGGGGGGCCAGCCGCCTTTGACCCGGCGGCGATGCTCACCCACGCCGAGCGCTTCGCTACCCCGCGCTTCGTCGCTCAGATGAGCGCCGCCATCGCGGAGCTGGTATCCTCCTAGGGATCCAACGGTTGCGGTCAGGTTGTGGATCCTGCATGACTCAACGCGGATCGTAACGATGCTCAGGCGGCACCACAGAATCTTCCAGACCGCGCAGGTGTTGCGTGACACCCTGCTGGCCGGTGCGGCCTTTTGGCTGGCGTACTTCGTACGCTTCCACACCGACATCCTGCCCTTCCACACCCCCGCCAACCAGGACGAGACCGTGGTCATGGGCTTCGTGGTACTGGCGGTCTGGCCGGCGGTGGCCTGGGTCAGCAACCTCTACGTCTCGCACCGCACCCGCTCGATGGTGGCCGAGGTATTCGACGTCTTCAAGGTCTCGGCCGTCGCCTTTCTGGTTCTGGTGACCTTCACCTACTTCGGCCGCGAGGAGCGTTACGCGCGGTCGGTGATGATCCAGTGGCCGCTGTTGACCTTCCTGTTGGTGTCG
>JAUUZB010000165.1 GCA_030590185.1 Deltaproteobacteria bacterium | reverse complement strand
CTCTTCGTCGGTGGCGAGGACGGTAGCGTGGTGATGCAGGGTCTTGGCGGCGCCGGCGTGGGCCATGGCGCTTTTGCCGAGGGTGCCGAGGGTGAGCTCGATCTCCCGGCCCTGGTGGCCGGTCAGGCGCCCCATCTCGCCGACCTCGACGCCGACGGCATCCTGGACATGGTGACCGTGGCCCAGGACCCGGGCTCCGGTTTGAACGTGCCGGTCATCTATCGCGGCCAGTTGGTGGAGGGCGCCTGGTCCCTGTTCACGCCCCAGGTCGTACTGACCAGCGCCGACACCCACGCGGTTGCGCTGGCGGACATCGACGGGGATGGCCTGCTCGATCTGGTGGCGGGCCTCGGCCGTGGTTCGTCCCTATCCGGCGGGGTGGCGTTCTTCTTCAACACCGGCACAGGTGGCGCTGAGATCGGCTTTGCCGGCGAAGTGTTCATCGATCTCGCGGTGGACGGAGCTCCCATCGACGTCGCTGATCTCGCGGTCACCGATTTCAACAACGATGGCAAGCTCGACGTGGCGGTGGCGTTTGGGGAGGTCGTGGCGGTGGACGGCGGCCTCATGGAACCGGATGCCTGCCTGTTCGGACGCCTCGTGCGCGGTGAGGGACTGCGGACCTTTGCGCCCGCCAACGGGCTCGACCTCGGCGCCGGGGTCCTCGACTATGGCGCAGCCCGAGACGCGGCCGAGCATCCCCGCATCGTTGCCGGGGATCTCAACCGGGATGGGTGGGTCGAGGTGGCGATCACCGTGGGCATGGAGAACCCGTGCAACGCCTGCGGGGAGGCGATCGGCCCGTCGGGGCCGTCTGGCCCATTCGGGTGCAGCGGCGATCCTCCGGTTCCGAGTGAGACGGAGCTCGAGCTCCTCTCACGGGTGGGAACGGTCGCGGTGTTTCCGGCGGACCGGTTGCCCGTCCTCGAGAGCTCCTGGGGCTGGATGGACACGGGCGGCCTCGGTGGCATGGGCGGCCTCGGTGGTATCGGCGGCTTCGGCGGTATCGGTGGCTTCGGCGGTATCGGCGGCTTCGGAGGTATTGGTGGCTTCGGAGGTATCGGCGGCCTCGGTGGCTGGGCCGCGGGCTTCGTGCCCCCTGGACCACCGCCGGGCATGGCCTGGGGCGGTCGGACCAAGGATTCCGCCACGGCTGACCCGTGGCCCGGCACCATGGAGCCCATCTCCACCATGATCGATCCGATCGACATGGGGCTCGGGGCGGGCGGCGATCCGATCGACCTGGCCGTGGCCGATGTGACCGGCGATGGCGTGGGCGAGCTACTCGTGACCTCGACCACCCAGAGCTCGAGCCTCCAGCCGGGCAAGGTGCTCGCCGTGCACACCCTGGTGTCGATCCCCGACAGCTATCTCGAGGCAGTTCAGCTCTCCTACCCGCTCGCCTTCTCGGCCACCGGTGGCGCCGAGTCGATCGCGCTGGCCGACATCAACGCCGATGGCACCATGGACATCCTGGTCTCCCAGCTCGGCTCCGAGTCCGTGGCCCTGCTCACCGGGCGCCGGCTCGGTCCGAATGATCATGGCCTCGTGCCCTTGCGACCCTGGGACTACGGCGCGGGCAACGTGATCGGCAGCAGTGCTTGGCCGGAGATCCGCAACCGCTTCGGCGCATCGATCCGCTACGCCCTCGCCCAAACCAAGGAAGTCGGCGGCGAACATCCTCAATCCTGGTCGGGCGTGCCCGATGCGGGGCCGAGCGATTTCATGCAGCTCCTGTTGGCTTCGTCGTTGGCGCCACTGCCCCAGGCCGTGCCCCTCACCGCGGCCTGGTCCACGAGCGGCGACTTGGTGCTGCGCCGGGTGCCCGCCCCTGACCCGGGTGCGGTCCTCACCCGCCTGCGGGTCGACGACCGATTCGCGCCGTTATTCCCGGACGCCGCGCCCGCCGAATCCGCCCTGGACCTGAGCCCGGACGCCGGCCCCAAGCGCGGGGTGGTGATCGACCTACCGGTGAGCAAGACCTTCCGGCTCTGGCAAGCCGGGCAGTTGATGGGCGGGGAGCGTTGCGAGCTGTTGGCGGATGGGGTGCAGGTCTACGCCCGACTCGATGACTGGCGGCGGGCCAGCGAATCGGCCGAGGACCCGTTCTCTGACGACCCAGAGGCGTGGCAATACCTGCCGATCACCGGGAGCGGCGACAGTACCCGTGACGTTGTCGTGGCGCGGAGCGCCTGGGTAGAGATCAGTCGGGCGACCGCCGATGATCTCACGGACCCAGCGGATCAGGATCTCCGGTTCGTGGTCGACACCAGCGACCCCCAAAACCCGAGGGTGCGAATCGTCACCGACCGACTCGGGACCTTTCAAGCCTTTGCCGAGGTCAGCTGCACGCCCGTCTTCTAACCCCTCAATCCCGTTGGCGCCTCCCCCGGTCCGCGGCTACACTCCCGCCCAGAACCAGCCCGGGAGGCGTGCATGAATCGGATAGCGAGCGGACTCTTTGCCTTGACCTTGGCCCTGACCGGATGTGTCTCGAGCCCGCCAGGGGAAACCGGCGGCACGGGCGGCGGTGCGAGCGGCGGCACCGGCGGCGGCGTCGGCGGTAGCGGCGGCGGCGGCGTGGGCGGCACCGGCGGCGTGGGCGGCGGCGGTGGCACGGGCGGTACGGCAAACCAGGCCCCCACGGCTGTGATCACCCCCTGTTGCTCGGTCCCCACCCGGCACGGCACCGACCGGCTGCTCGACGGCAGCGGCAGCACGGACCCGGACGGCACGATCGCCAGCTACCTCTGGACCCTGCCGAGCGGCTACAGCGAGGCGGACCTCGGCCTCAGCGCCGGGGATTTGACCGCGGACGCGATCACGGTCACCGCCCCCTCACCGGTGCCGGCTGACCCAAACCTCGTGTTCACCCTCACGGTCACCGACGACGGCGGCCTCGATGACACCGCAACCGTGACCCTCTAGATGGTGGCCAACGAGCCGCCCTGGGTGGTGGTGCTGCCGGCGGCGCCGCGCTCCCTCAAGGAGGGACTCGACATGACCTTCGACGCCTCGGGCTCCACCGATGACGTGGCGATCGTGAGCTTTCGCTGGGAGCTCCCAGGGGGCTACATCGCCGCTGACCTCGGGATCACCCCCGCCGACCAAGACACCGACACCTTGCCCTTTACGGCTCCGATGGTGAGCGTCGACGAGCTATTGGTGTTCGTGCTGACCGTCACCGATGACGAGGGCGCCGCCACGGTGGTCGACGTCGAGGTGACCGCCACCGACAACCTCCCGCCGGTGGCGGCCATCGATCCGGCTGGCCCGATCGACGTCGGTCGCAACCAGGCGCTCCAGATCCAGGGCTCGGGAAGCTACGACCCGGATGGCACCATCGTCAGCTACGCCTGGACCCTGCCCGGTGGGTCTGTGCCGGGCGACTTTGGCCTGACCGGCGCCAACCTCAGCGATATCGGTTTCGTGATCACCACCCCGAGCGCCGCCACCGGGACCCCCCTGACCTTCACCCTCGAGGTCACCGATGACGACGGCGTAACCGATCAAGCCACCCTCGACCTAACGGTGGTCAACAACGCTCCGGTGGTGATGCTCTGGGGCGAAGACACCACGCCGCGGACCTTCGACATCGAGCGCTCCACCTGGATCTCGCTCGACTTCAGCGACTCCTTTGACCCGGATGGCGACAACTTCTTTTTCAACCACAGCGGCACCATCATCGACTGCCAAGCGGACTTCGGCACCAACTTCGCGGTCGACAGCACCTCCGTGAGTTTTTGGCTCGATCCGGATCCCGCCGACGCCGCCTGCCAGGGCGCTACCTTGACCTTGGAGGTGGAGGCCGATGATGGACTCCTGACCTCGACGCCGCTGGCCATCACCTTCAACGTGTTGAATGCGCCCCCCAACGCCAACATCCAGCCGGGCGATCAGGTCCTCGATCCCGGGAACAGCCTGACCTTTGACGGCAGCTCCAGCAGCGACCCGGATCCCGCCGACACCATCACCTTCGCCTGGCAGGTCATTTCGGCCAGCGATCCGAGCGTCGACTGCGCCAGCGACTGGGCGGCGTCGGATCCGACCCTCGATACCCTGGACGTCACCGCCCCGGCGGCGGCCAGCGATCCCGAGTGCGCCATCGCGGTCAGCGTCGAGCTGACCGTAGAAGATGACTGGGGCGCCCAGGGGAGCGATGGACGCTCGGTGCGGGTCGGCGGTGGTGCGGGATCGACACGCCAGATCTACATCGGCAACAGGGAGCTCGCCCATGGCAAGGAATTCTGGGCCTACGCGAACCTCGACCCGGACGCCGTGAGCGGCACCGTGGACTATGTGTGGACCGTGGCCGTGGTGTCCGGCTCGTGCGTGGCCGGCGACCTGACGATCACCGAGGACACCGAGGGGCTCACCTACGGCTCCGCCTATGTCGCCGCGGCGGTCGGCGCGACCGGCTGCGTGTTCGAAGTCACCGTCGAAGCGACCCTCAGCGCCACCGGTGAGGTTGTCACCACGACCTTCCTGGTGACGGTGGTCAACAGCCCGCCGGTGGTCAGTATCGCCGGCGCCGTCGAGACCGCGCCCGGGATCTGGGAGATGACCATCGCGCCCGCCACTATCGCCCAGGTGGTGACCACGGTGTCCGATCCGAACGGCTTTGTGCCGCCGATCGATTTCACCTGGAGCGGCGACCTGGCAGCGGCGATCTGCACGCCGAGCTGCGCGGGCAGCCTTACCGCCGTCGGCGACAACCCGCTGGTGCTCATCTTCAACGGCACCCAAATCGCCGGCATGCTCTATTCGATCCAGCTCACCGCCGATGACGGCGATCTGGTGACCAACGTCGACCTCAACATCATGGTGGAACCTTGCCTCTACGTCAGTACCTCACCGGGCGGCTCACCGGATGGCACCCTGGCCGAGCCCTTCGGCTCGATCCAACAGGCGCTCGATATCGCGGCCGCGGCCAGCGAGCAGACCAACGTTTGCGTGCTCGCCGGCACCTATCCCGAGGAGGTCGTGTTGGCCGCTGGCGCCAACAGCAGCCCAACCCTGAGCGGCGGCTTTGACGCCGCCGGCCTACCGATCGCCGCGGGCCGGCGCGACCAAACGGTCATCCTGGTCAGCCAAGCGGAGGGTGTGCGTTTCGCGTCGGGTGCGGACAACCGTCTGGAGTACCTGACCGTGATGCAGGACCCGGCCTTGTTCGCTGTGGAGGCGGCGGCGTTGACGATTAGGGATGCCTCGCCGACCCTGTCCAACGTCGTGGTGAACGGCGGCGCCGGCGATCCGGCGATCGGCGTCGATATCGTGGCGGAGACGGCCAACACCGAGCCGCTGATCCAAAGCTCGCGGATCGTCGCTAGCGACCGCCTGCTCGCCAACGATGTGATTGGGGTGCGGGTGCGCCAGGCTGGCGCTACCGTCTTGCCATTGATTCAGCTCGGCACGATCTCCGTCGGCATCGGCGCCGGCCACGGCGTTGGGGTCGAGATTGGGAGCGGCGCGGATGCGATTCTGGAGGCGGTCGCCATCGACGACCAGGAGGACTGGTCCCACCCGGATCACCCGCGGGTGCGCTTTGTCACCATCGCCGGTGTCGAGGCAATTGGCACGGCGGGGAATCCTGCCTCCTTTGCGCTACTCGACTCGCAGATCTCCCTTTACAACGACCAGTCCGAGGATGCCTTTGGCGTCTACCTCGAGCGGACGGCGGGCGTGGAGATCGCCGGCAACAACATCAGCGGCCAAGCGGGCCAACGCGTCGGCTTTGGCATCGCGGACGGCAACGTCTTTATCGATGGCACCACCAGCGGTGGCGGGTCGACCAACCTCGCCATCCTCGACAACCCCTGGGTGAGGGGTATGGGACCGTGGCCGTGGGGCAATCCGCCCTGCGTCGGCGCGACCCGCTTCGGCGTCGGCGTGCTCCTCGTCGGCACCTCCGACGTGCTCATCGCCGGAAATCATGGGACGACGGGCGGCGGCGGTATCGCCGGTGGCCGGGCTGTCTTCCACTTTGATGACTCGACGGAGCGTGTCCCCCCGATCGCCGCGGGGCTCTGGCTGCTCGACGCCACCAACGTCGAGATCATCGACACCGTCATCCAGAGCGGCATGATGTTCGGCAACAGCCTGTGCAGCATTCCGAATCCGCTGCCGCCCATGATCGGGCTCCTCGACGGTATGCCCGGCGGCCTCGGCGCTGGCCCCAGTCGGTCCACCGCCGGCCTGAGCGTGGACCGCAGCGCCGTGCTCTGCTCCTTCATGGCTGAGAATGCCATCGGCTCGTTGACCGCCTGCGTGGGCGCCGACCTGCAGGGCTCCGCGGACGCGACCTTCACCAACAGCATCCTCTCCGCGTACAACACCAACTTCAACCAGGCGGTACGCCTCACCGAGGGCAGCGGGGTTGATCTGGTCAACAACTATCTGGAGCTCGACTTCGACTTTGCCTGGCCGCCGCCGCCGCCCAACAGCATTCGCAAGTGGGGCGTGGTGGCCGACCGGATCGGCGCCAACGCCCTGCGGGCCTACAACAACATCATCTACATCCGCCGCGATGACCCCTACGACCACCCGGACGAGCGCCTCGCCCTGCGTGAGATCGTGGCGGGCAGCACCAACAGCTCCATCGAGGACTTCACCAATAATTTGATGTTCGTTGAGGATGATCTGGTCAGCTCGACCGGCGCGCCGGTGTACATGCGGGTGATCAACGCGGCCGCGCCCGGCTCACCGGCGGAGTACACCGCCTCGGGGGTCAACTCGGTCGCCGGCATGTCCGTGGTCCAGGACAACCTGGTCGATGAGGTGATGATCCTCGACAACTGGAGCAAGGATCAGATCCGGCTCGACCCCGACCCGAGCAACCCGGCCATCGACGCGGCGCGGGCCGACGTGGCGCCGCCCGTCGACATCGACGGCGACGCGAGACCGAGCGGCGGCGCTGACGACATCGGGCACGACGAGGTGCCGTAGGGGTTGGGGCGAGTGCTTCTCGCTGTCGAGCGGAACGGGGTGTGAGAGGAAGTCGTCCACCACACCCCGCTTCGCTTGCCAGACGCGTCGCCGGGTGCGTCACGGGTTACGTGCGTGCGGGATGGAGGTCTCGGGCAACAATGCTCATACGCAGCTCTCGATCTTGGCGCCGCCCCTGATATGATGGCTAGGCGTTGTACCGTGCGAGTCCGCACGATGCCGCCAGCCAAGTTTTTACTAGTGGAGAGATCCGTCATGGGCAAGATGCTGCTGGTCGTTGTGGCCGCAACGAGTCCGTTCATTGCCTGTGGACCCGCTACAGTTACCGGAGGCGACCTCGACGCCTGCGCCATCGATAACGGTGGCTGCGGAAATGTTGCGTACT
>JAUUZB010001162.1 GCA_030590185.1 Deltaproteobacteria bacterium | reverse complement strand
TCGAGCAGATCACCCTGCGCACCGCGGGCGGGCCACCCGAGATGGAGGACGCGCCGATGTGGGTGGAGCGCTTCGAGTGCAGCCCGGCGGCCAAGGATGCGCGCCTGCCGGTGGTCGAGAAGGTGCTGGGGGAGCTCTATGGTGGCTATGATCTCAGCGAGATCCTCCTCTCCCTCGATGAGGCGCTGACCAACGCCATCTTGCACGGCAACCGCGACCAGCCGGACGCCGAGATCGAGGTCCAGCTCTGGTGCGACGGTCCGGTGGTGACCCTGTTCATCCAACACCAGGGGGAGCCATTTGACCCGCGCGCCTGCGTGGCAGAGCAGATCGACGAGGAGGCGCTGCGCCAGGAGAGCGGGCGGGGGTTGTTGGTCATGACCTCGTTGATGGACGAGGTGATCTACTGGAACGAAGGGCGATCGGTCTGCTTGGTGAAGCGCTTGAAGGTGGAGGGCTAGATCTCTGCCGACTAGATCTCTACCCTCCTCGGGTGTGCATCTCACTGTGTGGGTCCGTGACGTCGTCGCCACTCGCCATCTGCCCGGTCTCCATCGAGCTCAGCCGTTCCTCGGCCCCCCGGTCGCGCCGCCGGCCCCAGGCCTCGGCCACGATCGCGCACAGGGCGTCATCACTCCGCCCGGCTCGTAGCGGCCCGCGCAGATCGGTGCCGCGGCTGGAGTGGAGGCAGGTGAAGAGCACGCCATCGGCCGTGAGCCGCGCCCGGTCGCAGGCGTCACAAAACGGCACGGTTGTGGGCGCGACGATCCCAAAGGCGGTGCCGTCGGGAAGCAGGTAGCGGCGGGCCGGTGACGAGGGTGGGGCGGGGGCCGGCTCGATAGGGCCGAGCTCCTCAGCTAAGCCCGCCAGGATTTCGTCGCGCGATACGACCTGGTCCGGCGACCAGCCGGTGGCCCCGGCCACGTCCATGTACTCGATGAACCGCACCTCGACCCCGGCGTTGCGCCCAAAGGCGAGTAGATCGGCGAGCTCGTCATCGTTGAAGCCGCGCCTGATCACGGCGTTGATCTTGGTGTTCGTAAACCCAGCCTCACCCACCGCGGCGATACCGGCGAGCACCTCGGGCAGGGCGTCTTGGCCGGTGAGCTCGGTGAAGCGTGCCCGCCGCAGGGTATCGAGGCTCACCGTGATTCGGGCTAGGCCAGCGTCGTGCAGGCGCGCCGCACGTCCGGCCAGGGTGTGGGCGTTGGTGGTCAGGGTGACCTCTACCTCTTGGGCTGCGAGCTTGATCAAGGTGGTCAGATCACGTCGCAACAGCGGCTCACCGCCGGTGAACCGGGCCTTGCTGACCCCGAGGCGCGCAAAGATCGTCACCAGCCGCGCGATCTCCTCGAGGCGCAGGATGTCGGCCCGCGGCAGCCACTCGTAGGATGACCGGGGCATGCAATAGCGGCAGCGCAGGTTGCACTTGTCGGTGATCGAGATCCGGACCGTGCGCAGGGGTCGTCGCAACTGGTCAAATCCCGGGGGTAATGCGGCAGGCGCGGGCACGGAGTCATAGGGGGTACGAAGCGGCCCCTTGTCAAGCCGGATTGGCTCGTTGTTGGGGTGATTAATTTGTGGTAGCCAGCGCCGCTCAGCCTGACCGCGTCACTACCGGACACGGTCAATTGAGGAGAAGATAGATGAAGCGCGTTTGGATGCTCACCGGATCGGTATTCCTGACCCTGCTGCTGCTGGCAGACACCTCCGCCGCCGAGAGCCTCGAGCAGATCCTCAATCCGACGACCGGCAAGGTCATCTATGTGCGCCGCAAGAAGGCCAAGAACAAGAACCCCGGCACCAAGGACGCGCCGATGAAGAACCTCGACAAGGCGATCGAGGCGGCCGCCGAGGGGGACACCATCGTGGTGGCCGAGGGGCGCTACAAGGGCACCTTTTCCGTCGGGCTCTGGGAGATCGACAAGGGGATCAAGCTCTACGGCGGTTTCAACGTCGAGTTCACCGAGCGCGATCCGGTCAAACACCCGACCCTGCTCCAGCCGGATGCGGATCGCTTCGAGAAGTCCGGCACCAAGTGGATGATGTATTCCAAGGATCACGCCAACCTCGACCCGTTCGTGGTCGACGGCTTTGTTTTCGATCAGGGCGAGATGAACCCCTATATCGCCGGCAAGGGTCAACCCGAGGGCGTCGAGACCGGCATGATGAAGGTCGGCCCGGGCTCCCGGAATCCGAATGCCACCTGCATCGGCATCACCGGCAACAACGTGGTGATCCGCAACAACGTTTTTGCCAACTGCGCCTACCGCGCGGTGAGCATCAAGATGCAGGGCAAGCGCGGCGCGCAGCTCAAGGATAAGGGCAAGGTGGAGATCGCCAACAACGTCTTCGTGGCCAATCGCTTTGCCGCCATCGAGATCAGAGGCGGCGACCGCGAGACAATCACCAGCCCGGCGCTCATTCACCACAACACCATCCTGTTTACCTGGAGCCGCCTCAAGGATTTCGGCGACCAGGGCTACGGCGTCGATGTGCTGAGCAAGATTGGCTACAAGATCGAGGACAACATCCTCGCCCTCAACATCGGACCGGGGAT
>JAUUZB010000914.1 GCA_030590185.1 Deltaproteobacteria bacterium | reverse complement strand
GCTCAACCGTCAAAGGGAGGTCGCCGGCGAGTCGCTGTTCGCGAATCCGCGCAACGCCACCGGTGGATCCCTGCGCAACCTCGACCCCAAGGTCACCGCGGCTCGGCCCCTGCGCGGTTTGTTCTACGCCCTGTCGACCGTGCCGACTGAAGATCATCTGCCGACTGAGCACGTCGCCTTGGTCGCCTGGCTCGGTGAGCTGGGCTTTCCCACCCACGCGCCGTTGGTGTGCCATGGCATCGACGAGGTCGCGGGGGCGTACGACGACTTCCTCGGCCGGCGGGAGAGTTTCCCGTACGAGATCGACGGCGTTGTGATCAAGGTCAACCGCCACCGCCAACAGGCTGACCTCGGCCAAGTCTCTCGGGCACCGCGTTGGGCCATCGCCTACAAGCTGCCGGCCCAGCAGGAGACCACCGTGGTCGAGGCGATCGAGATTGGTGTGGGACGCACAGGCGCGCTCACTCCGCTGGCGCATTTGCGCCCGGTCGACATCGGGGGAGTCACCGTCTCCCGCGCCACCCTGCACAACGAGGATGAGGTACGACGCAAGGATGTTCGGGTGGGCGACACCGTCCTCGTCCAACGCGCCGGTGACGTGATTCCGGAGGTGGTCAAGGCGGTCATCGAGAAGCGCCCGGCCGGAACCGAGCCGTATGCCTTTCCCAAGAGTTGTCCCGAGTGCGGCCACGACGCCGTGCGCGGGGAAGGGGAGGTGGTTTGGCGGTGCCCCAACCGCGCCTGTCCGGCGCGCCTTCGCGAGCAGCTCCGCCATTTCGCAAGCCGGCGCGCCATGGACATCGACGGCTTGGGGCCCGAACGCATCACCCAACTGCTCGATGCCGAGTTGTTGGGCGGCGTCGCCGGGCTCTACCACCTAGAGAAGTCGACCTTGGTGTTGCTCGACCGTTTCGCCGACAAGAGCGCTGAGAAATTGATCGCCGCGATCGCCGCGACCCGCAACCGACCGCTGGCGCGTTACCTGTTCGCACTCGGCATCCGGCACGTCGGTGAGCACGTCGCCCAGCTTCTCGCCGACAGCTTCCACTACATGGACGCGCTGGCGATCGCTTCAGAGGAGGCGCTCGGAGCGGTGCATGGCGTCGGTCCCGAGGTGGCGCGGGCAGTAGTCGACTTCTTTGCCGACGCTGATAACCAGGAAACCTTGCGCGCCTTGCACGAGGCCGGCGTGCGGCCGGAAGCGACGAGCGTCAGTGCAGCCTCGGACAAGCTCGCCGGCAAGGCGGTGGTGGTGACCGGGACCCTCGAGCACCTGACGCGCGACCAGGCCCAGGCGTTGATCAAGGAGCACGGCGGTCGCCCGACGTCGAGCGTTTCGAAGAAGACCGATTATTTGGTGGCCGGCAAGGCGGCAGGATCGAAGTTGGCCAAGGCGGAGAAGCTCGGGGTCGCGGTGATCAGCGAAAACGAATTGCTCGAGATGTTGACTTAGGGATTGGCGCGAGCGTGTGAGTGCAGTAGAGTCTGTGTAGAGTTGGTTGGCTACTGCTCGTTACCTAAATCATCACCGGACTTGGCGTCGGCATGAAGCTCACGCCACTTCTCGGTACCATCAGATTATTCAACTCAGCGGAGCTCAACGCGACCTCGACCGAGTCGGCCGATGACTACCGCCATTGCTCCCGGAAAGATGGTGCTGCTCGGCGAGTACGCGGTGTTGCGAGGGGCGCCGGCGTTGGTGGCAGCGGTTGATCGCTTTGCTCGCGTCTCGGCTGAGCCTCAGGCGCGGGGCTTCACGGTTCGCGCCGACGAGCTCCACCTCCGCGCGGAGCTCGATGTCGGAGAGGATGGCTGCCTGCGTCTGCGGGATGCAGAGCCCGGGGATGATCGCTGGGAGCGATTGCGGGTGGTGGTCGCGACCCTCGAGGCGGTCAGCCACGCCATGGCGGAGCGCGGGGTTGAGTTTGCACCTCTCACCCTGCGGATCGACACCAGCGATTTTCACCTGCACGGGGTCAAGCTCGGTCTGGGCTCGAGCGCCGCAGTGGCGGTCGCCCTTTGGGGCGCAGCGGCGTGGGCAAGCGGAGACACCTGCGACGATCGCGCTGGCGTCTTGCGCCGCGCCTCGGTGGCGCACCGTGCGGCTCAGGGCGGTAAGGGCAGCGGTGTCGACGTGGCGGCGAGCACCTTCGGTGGCTTGTTGAGCTACCGACGCGACCAGGTGCCGAGCTCGGTTCAACTTCCCGCCGGGTTGGAGATCGTAGCAATCTGGTCCGGGCAACCGGCCTCTACCTCTGCGTTGGTGGGCATGGTTGAGCGTGCGGTCGCTGGCCAAGGGGCGGCGGCCCGAGAGCTCGATCGCCTCACCGATCTCGCCACGCAGGGTGAAGAGGCGGTCGCCGCTGATGATGCGGAGCGGCTGCTCGGCATCGTTCGCGCGTACCAGCGCGGGATGGCCGCCCTCGGCAATGCCGCCGGCGCGGAGATCGTGACGCCGGTCCACGCGGAGTTGGCGCGGCTGGTGGAGGCGGCTGGGGGCGCCTACAAACCCTCGGGGGCGGGCGGAGGAGATCTCGGGGTCGCCTTTGTACGCTCGGCCAAGATGCGGGAGGAAATGCTGGCAGCGGTTGCGGCGGCGGGCTGTGAGACCATACCTTTGGCCCTCACCCACCGTGGCTTAGAGGTATCAGGATGAGTCAAGGCGCCCGGATGCCCGGGTTCTACAAGTATTCGATCGCCGATCGGGTACGGTTGCTCTACGAACGCGAGCTGATCAGCGAGGAGGATTTCCATGCGTTGATGGATGGCCGCTATGAGCTCACCCGCGAGGAAGCGGATCGCTTGATCGAAAACGTGGTGGCGGTCTTTGGCCTGCCGATGGGGCTCGGTCTCAATTTCATCATCAACGGTCGTCCCTATGTGGTGCCGTTGGTGGTCGAAGAACCCTCGATCCTGGCCGGGGTGAGTGCCGCCGCCAAGCTGTTCGCTCAGGGGGGCGGGTTCACCACTGAGAGCGACGAGCCGCTGCTGATTGGGCAGGTCCAGGTGGTCGACGTGACGCAGCCGAGCCGAGCACGGGCGGCATTGCTCGAGCACCGGCAGGAGATCATGGATCTCGCCAATAGCCTGCACCCGAAAATGGTCGCCCGTGGCGGCGGCGTGAAGGGGCTCGAGGTGATCGTGCATCCCTTGCCTACCCAGCGCCGTGACATGGTGGTCGTCCACCTGCTGGTCGACACCT
>JAUUZB010000994.1 GCA_030590185.1 Deltaproteobacteria bacterium | reverse complement strand
GGGATTATCGCCAGTCAAACCGCCCGGATTCGCCTTGACCAAGCGCAGGCGCCGCTCGAGCTCGACGCTTTCCTCACCGCGGACATGGTAGGCGAGCAACTGACCGGCGACCTGCGAAACGGAGAGTGCGAAGTCGGCACCTGCCCGCCTCAGACGCCCAACATTATCGGCCCGCTCCACCGACGCGATGATGGCGGTTTCCGGCGAGAGATCGCGGATGATGGTGGACGCAAAGAGGGTCGTGCTGTCGTTCTCCAACGCCAGGATCACGGCCTGCGCGCTCTGGACGCCGATGTCCTCGAGGCGAGCGGGGTCGAGGACGTCTCCGATGAGATCCGCATCGCCATGATCCTCGGCGCACAGGAGCTTGACCTCCTCGCCCGCCATCGCCAGAAGCTCACGGACCTTGTGCGCGAGCTCGCCGCCGCCGACTACGATCAACGGTCCATCGCGCGTGATCGGCTGAGCGAACTCGGCGAGGCTGTCGATAGCCTGGCGGCTCCCGGCGCAGACTAACAAAGACCCAGCCGACAATGGCTCATTCGGCGGCGGGTGAGCCATCAACTCGCCCTCGACCCACTGTCCAACCACGGTCGCGCCCGTGCGCTGGCGAAGGTTTGCGTTTGCCAGCGTCTTGCCGTCGAGCTCAGAGCCGGCGGCTACGCGAAGCTCGGCAATCTCGAGGCCACGGCCCAATAACTGAGCGCCGGCAACGCGCGGATTGAGCTTGGCACTGGCCTTCGAGGCAATGGCCGCCGCCAGAACGTGGAGCGGCGTGAACGCCGCGGTGGCCCCAATCCTGACCATTGGATTGCGACGTTGGGGTGTTGTTACGAGCGCCACGATGGGTCCCTTGAAACCCTGCTGGCGAGCCGTCAAGGTCAAGACGGCATTGTTGTGGTCGAGACCATTGGCGACGATGGCCCGCGCTTCGGCGACGTTGGGTAGCTCGAGATCTTCAGATTCGAGCTGAATGTGCACGACCGTTTTGTGGCGGTCGTGCAATCGCCTGGCCCGAGTCACGCTCTCCTCGAGGATCACGCAGGGGACTTCGTCGCGGTCGAGCAACTCGACGAGGGTCGCGACGGCGGGGCCAAAACCATAGACGATGACCTTGCCGGAAAGGTCGGGGAGCTCCGACGGCAGGCGCCCTTCGAAGCGCTCTTCGAAGAAGGGGATCAGGAAGATCGGAAAAACGAGAAAGATCAGAAAGACACCCGAGAACTGCACGATGATCGAAAAGGCGACCATGGCGGGGTGGTCCCACTGAGTGTCGTGACCGTAGCCGGTGCTCGTTAGCGTCTCCGAAGCCCAGCCCAGGCTTTGGCTAAGGGTGCGCGGATCCCCCTCGAGGTAGCGCATGCCGATTGAATACAGAAGCGCGAGCAGCAGCACCAAGAGGGGCAGCGATACCAGCAGCGCCAACAGTCTGCGACTCGATCGTCTCATCTGGGATTAGCTAGAGATCCGTAGTGTCTGGAGGCGGAAACGTGACGCCATCGACCGTCACAGAGGGTGAGCGCAAGAAGATCCGCCCGGCGGAGCCCCCTCCCCCGCCGCCGCCATAGCGTCCAGCACAGGTCATCTCACCAGCGCCGCCCACCTCACCCGGCAAACGGGCTTCGACATCTCCTCCACCCGCCCCGCCCACGCCCGCTGAGCCGACATCGACACCGGCGAGGCCGCCGGCTCCGGGCCCCATGCTGCCGCCGTTGCCAGCTGTCACGGTGCCAACGTTCTCCTTGCAGGCACCGCCACCGCCGCCGCCACCCGCAGCGGTGATGACAGCCTTCGCGTCGAATGGTTCTTGCCCCTCCGCTGACACGACGATACCGAGTCCGGCCTCGAGCAAGGCACCGCCGCCCGATCCGCCGCCACCCCCGCCGGCACCGTCGATCAGATCGACCGTATTGGTCGTGCCGCCTCCGCGCCCACCACCGCCGGCCACATTGATCACGGCCTCTACACTCAGGGTGATGGTACCGGCAGCAACGAGTTGGATGGCGCCGCCGGCTCCACCGCCAACACCACCGCGATTGCCACCGCCGACGCCGCCAGGGCAGCCGCCTCGCAGCGGAGCCAGCAAGCCACTGCCATTCTCCGTGCCTCCAGCGGCGTTGTAGGCCTTGCCCGTAGTACCGCCTCCCGCGCCACCCGGCGCCGCCGAGAGCAAGAGACCGCCGCCGCCGCCACCCGCAAAGGCGAAGCCACCACCACCGCCACCGCCATCCGTGTCGTCGTCTTCCATGATGCCGTCGGCGCCGAGACCTTCGAGACACGTTCCGTCGGAATTGCCACCCGACCCATGGCTGGGCCCGTTCCCGGTCGCAATGATGAAGCCGTCGATGGTCATGTCGGCCAACGAGACAATGACAGCCGGCCTGGACCCGACGATATTTAGAAAGTTGCCCTCGGCCAAGGTGAACTCGCGCGTGGCGAAGAGCGCGATCTCGGGGCCGCCTGTCTGCTCGAGAATGATTCCGATGGCCTCGCCACCGAGGGTAGCAGCGTCGGTGTCCAACGTCGTCGATGACGCTGTGAGCTCGATGAGTGGCGGATCGACCTGAAGGTCGCAGATACCGAAGTTACTCGGTGAAAACATCAAGGCGGTTGGGTTGGGGCAGCCGCTGGCGTCGTCACTCGCATCGGGGATCTTGTCGGGACTCCGACACACGCCTCCGGCGCAGACCTGGGCCGCCGGACATAGGCCGTCATCGCCGCAGGAGACGCCCTCCTGAAACTTCGGGCTGAAGCACCCGAAAAGCGCGATCGCGACGCCGACAGTCACTTCACGAAACCCCATCACGCCTAGCTATTGTCCCTCAGCGCGAGGCGCGGCGCAAAGTGCTCTAGGCAGGATAGACACCAACGGGGTAGATTTTGCTCGTGAGACGAGAGGGGAGAATCGTCGTGCTGGGGTGATGAGCGCCCTCAATCCCGAGACGGGCGCCGTGAGACGGGTCTGCAACGCCCCCTTTAGGTTCACGGGCCTCACCCAAACGCCATCGT
>JAUUZB010000890.1 GCA_030590185.1 Deltaproteobacteria bacterium | reverse complement strand
GGGCAAACCGGCCGCCCAGGGGATGATCTCATCCTTGACCTCGGCCCAGTGCTGCTCGAGTCCGTCGATCAAGCGGACAAACGGGGGGGCGGTGGCAACCTCCGCAAGGACCGCTAGCATCGCCGAGACCGGATCGACCGAAGCGAGGCCTCCAAAGTCCGGTAGGCTCCGCAACGAGTCGGCGAAGCCGGTGGCGGCCTGATCGCGCCAGCGCTGGCGAAGCTCCGCCGCCGGGTGCGGATCGAGCGGCAGCGGGAGGCAGTAGCTCGCCTCTTCGTGTTCGTCGTCATCATCGTCGTCGAGGTCGGGGCGTCCAAAGCCGAGACCGCGAAGCCGGTCGTCGTCCAACGAGGTCACCACGCCGCTGGCCAGGCCGGCCTTGCCCAGGATGCGATCGAGGCGCGCGGCGCCGGTCTCCGGGTCGACCACCAGCACCCCTGGCGCCGGACGTCGCATCAACCGTGTCGCGAGCCGCTCGGCCAAGGCGTCCGCCTCGGCCTCCGGGACCTCGATCACCCAACCCAAGCGAGCGGCGGCGACCCGGGCGCTCTGGGCCCAGTCGCTCACCATCGCCCGCACGTTGTCCGGGATCGCGCCACCGGCAACGGCGTCGAGGTATGAGAGCACCTGCGCCAGCGATAGGCCGGCGCGCAGCCCGGCGACCACCGAATCAGGGGTCAAGCGAAACACCAGGATTCGATCCAGGCGCGTCAGCTCCGCGATGAGCGCAATTCCAGCCACCAGGGGCAACGACGCCTCCGGACCGAGCATGACCTCGAACCCGGAGGTCACATGACCATCGCCGGCTAGTGTCTCGCTCGGCGCGTCGGCGACGCGCAACCAGGCAACACCCGCCTCTTCCCACCGCTGAACACCATCGAGATCTTGGAGGGCGACACGCGCGGCCTTCCTGGCGCGGGGCAAGTGGTACGCCATCGTCCGGGAGAGGTTCCATCCGTCATCTTCGAGCTCCTCGGCGACCAGGGCGCGGTGCACGGCCTCCTCCTCGACCCAGTCGTTGGTGAGCAGGCCGCGGAGATCGTATTGACCCGTATCCGTGCGCAACTGACCGCAGCGCGCGGCACCGTCCATGGCCTCGAGCAGGGGCGCGAAGCGTCCGTTGCGCACCCCCAACAATCGTGCCAGCTCGGCCAGGTTGAGCTTTTCGTCCAGAGGTCCGGTCTGCGTCGCGAGCTGTTTTGCCAGCCGTTTGATGTCGGTGAGGTTGGCGCCGCCGGTTTTGTTCCGCCTCACGCGGACGTGGCCCATGAGCCCCGCCACCGCCAGGATCTCGCGTACGGTCTGACTCGGCGCATGGGGCGAGACAACATCCACCGCCGGCGGATCGCGCCACGTCACGCCGTACACCAGCTCCGGTAGGATCGGCACGGCTTGAGTGACGATGAAGTAACCGCGCTCGTCGTCCTTGCCGTGCATCGTCATGCCGAGGACCGGCCCCGCCCCGACGAGCAACTCGAGGCTGAGATCCACAACCGCGTCGGTTGGCGGTTGGGGCCCGGCCGCCTCCAGGCGCTCCCGCAGATCGGCCTCGAGTTGAGCGGCCGTTGCGAAGCCGCCGAACTCGATTAATATCTCGATGGCCGCCAGGCACGGGGCAGGGAGCTCGGCCAAGCGTTGCCTCATCCAGGCTGGGTCGCGGAGGGCATCGGTGATCCGCGCGAGGGGCTCCTTGGATGGGATCCCCATGTCCGCCGCGGCCTGGGCCAGGTCCTCCTCACTCAGGTCGAAGAGGTCAAACGACGCCGGGAGCGACCAACGCCACTCAGTGGAAAACGGTACCGGCGGGGACGACTGTTTGGCCATCGTCGCTCCAATCTCGAATATAATAGCGATAACCCTGCTCGGTGAGGAAGAGCTGACGGCGCAGGGCATGCTCCTGCTCCACCGTGCCCCGGCTGACCAGCGTGTAAAAGGTCGCGCCGCCGGGCTTGGGTCGCAGGATCCGGCCGAGTCGCTGGGCCTCCTCCTGGCGTGAACCCATGGTGCCGGTGAGTTGCACCAGGACGTTTGCCTCGGGTAGGTCGATGGCAAAGTTGCCGACCTTGGAGAGCGCCAGGCGCCTAATCTGCCCGCACCGAAACTCGCCGTAGAGTCGCTCGCGCTCGGCGTGGGGTGTCTTGCCGGTGATCAACGGGGCGCCAACGGCGCGGGCGCACGCCTCGAGGCTCTCCAGGTAGGTCCCGACGATCAGGATCCTGTCACCGTCGTGTTCGCCGACGATCTCCTGCGCAGCCTGGAGCTTGAGCGGATTCTCGGCCGCGGTCCGCGGTTGCTCGCGGCGCTCCGCAGCGGCGTAAACGTCTCGAAGCTCGGCGGGCATCGGCACCCGCACCTCCACGCAGGTCGCCTCGGCTATGTGGCCGCTCGCCTCGAGCTCCCGCCATGGGACGTCGTAACGCTTCGGGCCGATCAGGGCGTAGACGTCACCCGCCCGCCCGTCCTCCCGCACCAGGGTCGCGGTCAGGCCCAGGCGACGGCGGGCCTGCAGCTCAGCGGTTAGGCGGAAGACGGGCGCGGGCAGCAGGTGCACTTCGTCGTAGACGATCAGGCCCCAGGGCTCAGGGGCCAGGCGATCAAAATGGACGTGCTTGGTGGGACCGCTGCCGCCGCGGCGGCTCACCATAGAGAAGGTGGTCAGCGTCACCGGCCGGACTGCCTTGGTCTTGCTGTCGTAGATGCCGATTTGGTCCTCGCTCAGCTCGGTTTTGGCCAGCAACTCGCGTCGCCATTGCGCGCAAGCCTCACGGCCGGTGGTCAGCACCAGGGCACGGGTACCGAGCTGAGCCATCACCTGCATGGCGACCACCGTCTTGCCCGCGCCACAGGGCAGGACCACGACTCCGTGGGAGCCGGCGTCGATGAAGGCTCGGGCCGCCGCGTCCTGGAAGGCGTGGGGCGTGAACACGTCGCGGCGCAGGCTCACCGTCAGCGGCTCACCGTCCGCCAAACCGGCCAGGTCCGTCACCGGATAGCCGATCTTGAGCAGCACTTGTTTGACCGCCCCGCGCCGCCCGGTGTCGAGGAGAAAGCCATCGGGGCAGGGTTGGAGGAGCTCGGCCGCCTTGCGGTCGACGGCGAGTTGCGCGCGGACCGCCTCGTCGCCCACCGCGAGGCGCAACCGCCCTGGCTCGCGTGGGTGGTCGTGCAGACTGCAAATCCCGTGGCGTCCCATCCGGTCGCGCACTTCAAAACTGACGTTCTCAGGCAGGGTGAAGCGACTGATGGCGGCGAGCCCGCCGAGG
>JAUUZB010000780.1 GCA_030590185.1 Deltaproteobacteria bacterium | reverse complement strand
GGGGTCTGCTCGCCCGCACATGGGCACAAAGCTTCGCGGTGTGTGAGATCATCGAGGGTCACGCGTTGGTCGATGTCGGTTTCGAGCTCATCGACGACTCGGCGGATGACTGCCGGATTGAGGTCACCTATTCGACCGAGCAGACCCCCAACCAACCTAGTCCAACCAGGTCCCCAGCCGCCCGGTGTCGAGCCCGTCCTTACCCCACGACCACCATATAAACAGCGATCGCCCCAGCACGTTCTCCAAGGGCACGAACCCCCACGACCGGCTATCAAACGAGTGGTCGCGGTTGTCCCCCATCATCAGCAGATGCCCCTCGGGCACCACCGACGGGCCGTAGTCCTGAGCCGCCTGTAGGTAATTGGTATCCTCGAGCACGGTGTACGTGTGATCGCCGAGGGTCTCCTCAAAGGCCTCCGCCTCAAAGGAGCTCCAATAGTCAGCCCCGTCCCGGTCGGTGTACGTCCCACGACCGAGCGAGCGCCGCTCAACCGGCTCGCCGTTGACGTAGATCAACCCCCGACGAACGCGTATCTCATCACCGGGCAGACCGATGACGCGCTTGATGTAGTCGTCGTTGGGCGGCACCGGACAGATGAAGACCACCACCTCGCCACGATCCGGCATGCTGAAATCAACCACCCGGATCGACGTGAACGGCACCCGCACCCCGTAGATGTATTTGTTGACGAAGATCTGATCGCCAATGGCGAGGGTCGGGATCATCGAGCCACTCGGGATCTTGAACGCCTCGACCACAAAGGAGCGCAACAACAGCGCCACCACCACCGCCACGCCGATCGATTCTAGGGACTCCCGCCAGGGGGGCTTGCGGTAGGCGTCGAGATGTTTGTTGAGCAGCGTCCCGAGCTTGTCGGCCGACTTGTTGATCTTGGAGACCTTGCCAACCTCGAGCGCGGCGGTGACAGCGCTGGAGCTCTGTTGGATCTCTTCGCGGATCGCAGGGCTGACCGTGTGGCGGGCGCGGCGCAGGAGCTTCTTCGCCTCCCGGATCCGCACCTTGGCCGTCCGGTGTGCCCCACGTAGCTTCGAATCGAACCAGCGATCAAAAAATCCTGCCATCGCCAACCTGCGGGGTGCGGGGAGCATCCCCTTACAATTCTCCGGCCGCGCTGTCCATTCCGTGCGCGGCCTGGATACTAATCTTTCATGAGCGGCAGCTGGCCGGGGAGCTTGTCGACATTCTGCTCGAGGATGAGGTCGATCCCCTGACGGATGTACTCCGCCACCGGGACCTTGGTCCGCACGTTCAGCTGTTTGAGCTGATCCGATTGACGCTGCGTGATGTAGACGGTCGTGGAGATCTTCTTTTCAGGCATCGCCCGACTCCTTTGGCCATCCGCGAAATTCAATAATATCAGCCGAGTGGGTTGCCCTACATAGAGTGCAACCTATAGCGAGTCAAGGAGTGGTTGGCGATTCAAATACCAGCTCTCTACTCGACTCGAGGCGAGTCAAAGGTTGACTTAGAGCCCCTGCTCGGCCAGAAGCCTCGGCATCCAACGAGAGGGATGGAAAACAGCCATGGCACGACGCGTCGCGGCCCTCGTGGGCACATTCGTGGCAACGATCGGGTTCACCGCCTGCGGCGGATCCCAAACCCAAGAAGGTCCCCAGGCAATCGCCGCCGAGACCGACGAGGGTGAGCCCCAGAACCAGGATGAATTCGCCGAGGCCCACGGGCTCGAGCTCAAAAAATTCGACCTGAACCGGGACAAGACCCCCGACGTGTTCAAGTTCTACCGGCTCGTGGACGACCCGCGCAACGCCGACGAACAGATCGAAATGATCGTCCGCAAGGAGATCGACATCAACCACGACGGCAAGATCGACGTCGTTCGGGTCTACGACGGCGACGAGGAGGTCACCGAGGAGCACACCGACCTCGACTTCGACGGCCTCGTCGACGAGGTCGCCTTCTACAAACAGGGCCTGTTGGTGCGCAAGGAGATCGATCTCAACTACGACGGCGCCGCGGACATCAAACGCTATTACAGCAAGAAGGGCATCCAGCGGATCGAGGCCGACCGTGATGGGGACGGCAAGATCGACACCTGGGAGTACTACGAAGGCGGCGCCATCGACCGGATCGGCACCGACCTCGATGGTGACGGCGAGGTCGACAACTGGGAGCAGATGCGCGAGCCCGACGTCGAAGAGGTCGAAGAGCCGGCCGAGGATGAGACCGTAGAGCAGCCCGGGGGCGAAGGCGAAGAAGGCGAAGGCGAGGCTGGGGCGGATGCCGGGGAAGCCGGCGGCTGAGCTGCCGGAGCTCTGGCGAAACGCGCCGGGGCTACTCCATTCGCAACACCCAAGCCGGGATCGCCGCCTGGGCCAGCACCATCTTCGCCTGTTCCGCTTCCTTCTCGTCCTCGAAGCGACCGATGCGTACCCGGTACCAGGTGCCGCGTCCCTGAATCATGGAGGTGACGATGAAGGGCCGGAAGCCCTTGCGCTCCAGACCAGAGCCGTAGGCCTTGGCCTCCCCCAGGGATTGAAAGGCGCTGACTTGAACCGTGTAGTCGCCCGGTTGAGCCGGCCCGGCCCCGAGCGCCCGTTCGACCCGCTTGGGATCAACGTGGCGAGCGGCCCGACGCGCGCGGTCCACGGCGCTGCCGAGCTTGCCCTTTTTCGGCGCTGGTTTCGCTGGCGACGCTACGGCGGCAGGGGCCTCGGCGACCGGTGCGGGCGTGACGCGGGCCGGCGCAGGCGTGACGCGGGCCGGCGCGGGTGTGGGACGCCGCGGCTGAACGGATCTTCCCCCACCGTCGAGCTCGTCAGGGGCGGTCTCGTTGAGCTTCGCGTAGAAGGTCAGCTCGTCGTGCATCCGCTTGTCCGAATCGATCTGGGTAATCACGTCGACCGGCGGCCCCTCCGGCTCGATGCGCTCGGCCCGGCGGCCGGTGATGAAACCGAGGGCAAAGGTGAGGCCGAGGCTGACCAAAAAACCGAGGGTCAGCCAAACGATACGCGCGCGGTCGACCCGCACCTGAAGTTGCTCTTGCATACGCCGTGAGTCTCTCATGATAAAAAGCCTCTCGCTCCCGGGCGAGGTTCGTGGGTCGGGCTATCGGTCCTCGCCATCAGCCAGGTACATCTCTTGCGGGGCATCCACCCCGAGCAGGTCGATCAAAAACGTCGCCAGGATCTGCCGCAAGGCCTGGCACAACAGCAACCGGGCGCGGGTTTTGGCCGGGTCATCGGAGATCACCCGCTCGGTCTTGCCGTATTGGCTGTAGTAACTGTGGAACTGCCCGATTAAGTCTTGGATGTAGTGTACGATTTGATGTGGCTCGCGCTCGGTCGCGGCTTGGGCCACCACCTCTGGGGCCTTGGCCATGGCGCGTATGAGGCCGATCTCCTCAGGTAGAGTGAGGGCATCAAAGACGCTCGGACCGGGGCTCGGCTCCGGGACCCCGGCCTCTTTGGCCCGGCGAGCGATGGAGCACAGCCGGGCGTGTCCCATCTGCGCGTAGTAGACCGGGTTGTCGAGTGATTTTTTGGTAGCCAAGTCGATGTCGAAATCGAGCTGCGCCTCAGCCCGACGCATGGCGAAAAAATACCGGGTCGCGTC
>JAUUZB010000714.1 GCA_030590185.1 Deltaproteobacteria bacterium | reverse complement strand
TCTTGGCGAAGCCGACCAGCGGGGTCTCGTTGTCCGCCCCGGCGTGAACCGGGATCTGCTGCTTGGCCACCTTGAGGCCACGTAGATCAGCGTGGCGCTTGCGCCTGGCCATCACCGGCAGGATGATTTTTTGAGCGATGGTGGCGCCGACCTCGCTGTCCCAGATCAGGACGCGCAGGGAGATCGAATCGACCGGCTGGCGGACGGTGAAGCCCAGGGTGGCGGTTTTGCTATTGCCCACCGGCAGCTCCCCGAGGGAATCCCTACCCCGGGCGAGAAAGACCGCCTCCCCGGAGAGGTTCTTGGCGGTGACGAACACGTCGCTCGCCTTGCCAGGGCCACGGTTGCTGACCTCAACCTCGAGGCTGACCTCCTCGCCGAGCTGCAGCAGACCATCACCGTTGCCGGCCGCGTCATCAATGATGGCAGAGAAAGCGAAGCGCGGCCGATCCTTGCGCAACATGGTGATCATCAAGGAGGCATCGGCCCCGGCGCTGTCGCCGTGCAGATCGCCCAAGGTGATGGCAACCCGATCGCCGCGCGAATTGACGTCGGCCGGAACCTTGACCTCGACCTTCCAGGTGCGGACCTGCCCGGGGGCGACCTTGCCGAAGATGAACTCACGGTGGTCGAGCAACGGATTGTCCGAGGAGGTGACGCCATAGACCCGGTAGAGCGGCGCATCACCACGGTTGGTCACGGTGGCGATGAGCTCGAGCGTCTCCCCGGCTTTGCCCGAGACGTCGGTCTTGCCGTTGACCAGGAGGGTGACCGAAGCATTCGGCGAGCCGCCGCGCGGGCCGCTGCTCCAGTCCGCGCCGAGGGCACCTAGCTCGCTGGCCAGGCGTTCCTCCTGCTCGTCGAGGTGGCGCTCGAGCAGGGCGGCGGCGCCCTTGAGGGTCTTGGAGCCCGAGGTGCCCTTGGAGTGGGTCAACACCTCTTGGGCCAGACGGATCTCGTAGTCGAGCTCGAACTCCTCCTCGTTATCCTTGGGCGGGCCCTCGAGCTCCTCCTGCGACACAAAGTAGGCGATGCGCACGTCGGGCTCTTCCGACTGGCCGGGGCCGTCGCCGTGCCGGTTGAGGTGTTGCGCGAGGTCTGCCTCGCGCGGGGCCTGGCTCTCCGCGAAGATGTGGATCCCCTCTTTGGAGGCGGTGACCGGAATGATCTCGATGTGGGGCGTGATCCCGACCGATTGGATCGAGATGTCGCCGGGGGTGAGATACTGCGCGATGGTCAGCTTGAGCGCCGAGCGGTCCTTGAAGTCGTAGAGCACCTGCACCGAGCCCTTGCCAAAGGTCTGTTGGCCGATGACCAACGCCCGGTCGTGGTTCTTGAAGGCGCCGGAGACGATCTCCGAGGCCGAGGCGCTGCCGCCGTTGACCAGGGCGACGATGGGGTAGGCGGACTCGGTGCCGGAGAAACGCGCCTGCTTCACCTCGCGGCGGCGATTACCCTCACCGACGGTGATCACGATCGGGCCGCGATCGATGAAGCGATCGGAGACGTGGATCGCCTGATCGAGCAAGCCGCCCGGGTTGTTGCGCAGATCGAGAATCAACCCCTTGAGCTGCCGCCGGTTCTTCTTGCGTAGGCGATCGAGGTGGGTGCGCAGGTCGTCGTAGGTGTTGTTCTGGAAGCTCTTGATCTGGATGTAGCCGACGCCCTTGTCGAGCAGCTTGCTGGTGACGCTCTCGATCTTGATGATGGCGCGGGTGAGGGTGAACTTGCGCGACTCGGTCCAGCCCTTGCGCAGGATCCAGACCACCACCTTGGTGCCCGGCTTGCCGCGCAAACGCTGCACCGCCTCCTCGAGGCCCATGTTGATCGTCGACTCTTCGCCGATTTTGGCGATTTTGTCCTGGGCCTTGAGACCCGCCCGCGAGGCCGGCGTGCCATCGATGGGGGAGATGATGGTGAGCGAGCTGTCGCGGATGGAGATGACGATCCCGAGCCCGCCGAACTCCCCCTTGGTGGAGAGCTTCACCTCGTCGAAGCTCTCCGGCTTGAGCAGAATCGAGTGGGGATCGAGGGTGGAGAGCATGCCGTTGATCGCCGCGTATTCGATTCTCCGCCGCTCCTCGGTGTCGGTGATGTGTTGCTGTAGGAAACGGAAGATGTCGCGCAGCGCCATCGTCACTTCCCAGAGCTGATCGAGGCCACCGAGATCAAAAATCTGCTCCGCCTCGCCGACCGTCACCTTGACCCGGCGCGGCGCCTGACTGTCGTCGACGATCACCTGCGGCACGGTTTGCTCGATGTTCGAGAGCGCCTCGATGAACATGTCGTAGGGGTGGATCCGCTCCGGATCGACGTAATTCTCGCGAATTAGCAGAATGACCCGGCTCAGGGTTTGATGGGCGCTGAGGTCGTAGGAGGGGTCGACGACCGGAATCGGGCCGGTATCGAGGGAGGCGCCGAGCGCCAGACTCTCCTCGAAGCGTCCACCGTGGGCTGGACTGATGATCTGAGTATAAAGGAGCAGGAAGCTGGCGAGTCCCACCGTCGCCGTCGTACCCACCACCGCAAGTAAGGCCTTTTTTCTCAACTAGGGGCTCCGACGGAACGTTCGGAAAACAGCGGGTGACGGCGTTACCGTGCCTCGCTACGTGGGTTTAGGTTAGTACGCCGCTCTAGGCTGCGCAAGGAAGATGCCGCCGGTCCACTTCCGAAGGCCCTAGAAACTCGCCCCTCACCGATCCCATGGTGTATAGACGCGCCCATGGTTCGGATCTCCTCGTCGCGGCGCCCGCGACCGACGCCGTCGTGGGTGGTGCTCACCTCCCTGTGCTCCCTCGGCGCCTGCTCGGGTGACACCGGCGATCGGCCGGCATTCCGCCCCGGCCGGGCAGTCCACGACATCTCCAAGATCGAGCTCTCGGGTTTCGCCCAGGATCCGGCGGTGCAGCAGCGCGTCCTGCGCATGCCCTTTGGCGAGGCAGCGGCGCGCCTCGGGTCCCTGCGCTTTGACGCCGTGACCTCCTTCGAGTTCACCCGCGGCGGCGAGATCTACGAGCAACAGGACGTCTATCAGGTCCAGCAGGATCCGAACGGCAATTTCCACATCCGGCTCGACACCCCGGTCAGTCAGGTGGAGTATTTCCTGGTCGGCGAGGACGTTTACGTCCGTCTCGATAAGGGCCCCCTGCGCAAAAAACCCCGGCGGGAGGTCGAAACCGAGGCGACCTGTCAAATCGCCTTTGCCAGCATCTACCAAACCCTCGACCTCTTCCGGCCGCGCCTCGAGCTCCACTCCCCCACCCCCGCGGAGGTCGACGGTCGCAGCGCCGTGCGTTACGCGTTGCGCCTGGCCAAAAATGCTCCGCAGGCGCCCGGGGAGGTATCCATCGACACCCTAGCGCCGCGCGCCGTCGCGCTCCCCATCGCGCCGCCGCCCCGCTGGCGGGAGCTAGCGCGCCCCCTCGACGTGAACGGCAACCTCTGGATCGACAACCGCACCGGCGTCGTGCTCAAGACCCGGGTCCAGGGCCGAATCGAGATCCCAGACCGGGACGTTCGCCCGACCCAACTCACCCTCAGCTTCTCCGCCGCGATTAGCAAGGTCGGCGAAGTGACCAGCATCGAGGTGCCCAAGAGCGTTGAGGAGTTCCGCCGCGTACCGCCGCCGCGGGATCTGCTCGGCTTCTTCCGGGAGCACCTGCCGCAGCCAGCTCAGGAGATCCCCTCCGGAGCCACCCAGCCGACGCCTTAGGGAAGATCCCCGCGCCGGGCCGCCGGTGTTGATCATCTGCGCCCCAACCACTAAAAGGGCCACTCGCTTCGCTTCTCTTTGGAAAGTGTTGAAG
>JAUUZB010000655.1 GCA_030590185.1 Deltaproteobacteria bacterium | reverse complement strand
ATGAACCCGGAGGAGCACGTGGAGGAGACCCTCCCCATCGAGCTGCAGTTCATCTTCGTCAACGCTGAGTAGCGCCTGACCGAGCGGGCCCGTGACCCCGCGGGGTCGCCCCCTACCCGAAGCAATCGGATTCTTGCTCGATGGTACCGCAGCATGGCGGGCCACTTCTTTTTGGGCGTTACCCCACGCGCTGCGCACGCGGGGCGGCGGCGGCGTTCTCGAGCAAACCGATATTGAGGTGGTGGGTGTTGGTGCGTGCAGAGGCCTCGATTTGGTCGTTGTCCGTGCTGCTTCAGGAGGCCATCATGGCCTTGTCTGCACTGCTTTGAGGGTCCTGGAACCCGTCAAGGATCACGCTGGGTGCCTCACTCGGAACCTGTTATCGTCAGCCCATGGGGCGGAATCACTTTTTGAGTGATCGCGGGGGGACCTTCCTGTGGGTGACCTGCGTGCTCCTTGCCGGGTGTGGGGAAACCGTTGACGGCGACGCCGACGATGAAGCGGCCGCATGCCGGGGCACCGCGATCGCGTGTGCCGAGCTGTCATACTCGGGGTGCGAACAACAGTCGGGATGCATCGTCCTCGGGGGCTGTGGGGGGCACCCGCGATCCTGCCTGCTTTTGTCGGCTTTCGAGTGTGAGGAGCAGGCTGGCTGCTTCGTCGACGGCGATTGCAACGGCGTCGCTCGCTCCTGCTCATATTTTGATTTCAGCTGGGATTGCAGCGGTCAGGACGGTTGCTATTGGAGCTACTCCCAGGACGAGTGCAAGGGATACGCCCGAGGTTGCTCCCTGTTGTTCTTGGAGTACAGCTGCGAAGACCAGGAGAGCTGCCACTGGGATGAGGATTGCAACGGGGTGGCCACCGAGTGCAGCACTCGAGCCGGCGAGCTGAGCTGTCGCGAACAGGACGGCTGTGAGTGGGAGGGCCTTGGGTGCGAGGGAGTCGTTCCCGACTGTGATGGCCTATTCCGGGCTGCCTGCGAGGCCACCATCGGCTGCGACGCCAGCGAGCTCGTGGCCGCCTGCGGTAACGGTACGGTCGCCTCCTTTGAAGCCTGCGATGATGACAATCACCAATCTGGCGACGGCTGCGCCGCCGACTGCACTATCGAAGAGGGATTTGTCTGCACCCAGTCGCCCTCAACCTGTGTCGCGGAGTGTGGGGATGGAGCTCGGCTCGGCAACGAGGAGTGTGACGACGGCGGTACCATGGCCGGTGACGGTTGCGGTGGCGAATGTCGGATCGAGCCGGGGTGGACGTGCAGCGGCGAGCCCTCGAGCTGCCAGCCGCGTTGCGGTGATGGCCTGGTCAGGGGGGCCGAGCAATGCGACGACGACAACGATGATTCCAGCGACGGTTGCTCCGCCCAATGTATCGAAGAGCTCGGTTTCATCTGCGCGGGCGAGCCCTCGAGCTGCGACGGCATCTGCGGGGACGGCCTGTGGCTCGGCAGCGAACCGTGCGACGACGGCAACCGGTTGAGCGGTGACGGTTGCTCGCGCGATTGCTACCGGGAGGAGGGTTTCGATTGCAGCGGGAGTCCGACCGTCTGTATCGAAAACTGCGGCGACGGCTTGGTGGTCGGTGAGGAGGGCTGTGATGACGACGGCCGGGCGGGCGGTGACGGCTGTGCCTCGAACTGCGATCCGGAACATGGCTTCGACTGCTCCGGTGAGCCGTCGACTTGCACCTCCCTGTGCGGCGACGGCGCAGCGGCGAGCGACGAGGGGTGCGACGACGGTGACCTCGTTCCTGGGGACGGCTGCGCCGGCGACTGTCAGGTCGAGACGGGTTACCTCTGCCCGCAAGAGGGTAACCCCTGCCTGCCGATCTGCAGCGACGGCCTGATCCGGCCGGCAGAAGAATGCGATGATCAGGATCTCAACGCCGGGGACGGCTGTTCCGACACCTGCAGGATAGAGCACGGCTTCTCCTGTACCGGCGAACCCTCGGTGTGCGGTTCCGAGTGTGGCGACGGCTGGGTGGCCTCGGACGAGCTGTGTGACGATCTCAACCTCGATCCCGGTGATGGCTGTGACCCCGGCTGCACGCCGGAGATCGGCTTTGGTTGCGCCGGCGAGCCGTCGGTCTGCACGAGCTTCTGCGGGAACGGTTTGATCGCGCCGGCGGAAGGCTGCGACGACGGTGGCATTGAGCCGGGTGACGGGTGTGACACCAGTTGCGTCGCCGAGCACGGCTTCTATTGTTCCTGGGCGCCCTCGGTCTGTACGTCACAGTGCGGCGACGGCCTGCTGGCCAGCGATGAGGCCTGCGACGGCGGGCTCGTCGGTACCCCTGGCTGCTCGGGAGCCTGCGCGGTGGAGCATGGTTTTGTTTGCCTCGGTGAGCCGTCGGTCTGTACGTCGCCCTGCGGCGATGACCTGATCGCCAGCGATGAAACCTGTGACGACGGCAACGACCAGAGTGGGGATGGTTGCGACGGGGCCTGCCAAGTGGAGCCGGGCTTCACCTGTATCGGTGAGCCCTCCCTCTGCGATGGTTACTGCGGCAACGGCTTGATCGCCGTGACCGAGGAATGCGACGACGGCGGCGTCGGGCCCGGCGACGGCTGCGACGCCAACTGTGAGAGGGAGGCCGGTTTTGATTGTGCCGGCGAGCCGTCGAGTTGCAGCTCGACCTGCGGTGACTCTCGGATCGCCTCGGACGAAGGCTGCGACGACGGTAGTATTAACGACGGCGACGGCTGCTCCTCGGCATGCGACGTCGAACACGGCTTCACCTGCCTTGACCAACCCTCCCTCTGTAGCTCCTCCTGTGGCGACGGTTTGGTGGCGTCAGACGAGGAGTGTGACGACGGCGGCACCGCCTCCTTTGACGGCTGCTCTCCGGCGTGCATCGTGGAATCCTTCTGGAGCTGCGCGGGTGAGGCTTCGATCTGCGACGGGATTTGTGGTGACGGGGAGGTGCGCGGCAGCGAGGCCTGCGACGATGGCAATCTGACCGACGACGGTAACGGCTGCAGCCCCGCCTGCACCCAGAACAACACCTGTGGCGACGGTCAACACGAGAACCTGTTCGAGGACTGTGACGACGGCAACGACTGGCCCGTCGATGGCTGCGATGGCGCCTGTGCCACGGAGCCCGGCTGGCAGTGCAGCGGCAGCCCGTCGCTCTGCGATGGTGTGTGCGGTGATTTTCTCTTGCGAGGTAACGAGCTGTGTGACGACGGCAACCTGTTCGACGACGGCAATGGTTGCTCAGGCGATTGCGTTCCCAACAACAGCTGCGGCGACGGAGTCCACGAGTGGACGGTGGAACAATGCGATGATGGCAACACCAGCAACACCGACGCCTGCGACGATACTTGCCTGGCGGTCGAATTCCGCGTCAACGAGCTTGGAGGTGTGGGACTCAATCACTTTGCCATGGCGCTCAACCCCAGTGGACAGTTGGCGGTGAGCTGGACGAGAAACGATAACGCCGCCGATTTCGACAAGGATGTTTGGGTCCGGCGCTTCGGTCCCGATGGCAGCGCCGAGCTCAGCGAGCAACGCGTCTTCGCCGAGGAGATGGACCAGGTCGCGATGTCCGAGGTAGCTATCTGTTGGGATGGTGGATTCACGGTAGTGTGGTTCGGGATCCCGTTTGGCGAGGTTAACCAGCGGCTGATGGCGCAACGCTACCGAGCCAACGGTAATGCCGCCGGCGGTTGGTTCTTTGTCGATGATACCATCGGCCGGACGGGCGCCTTCCGCATCAGGATGGCCGATGATTGCAGCTTCGTGATCGCCTGGAATGAATCCGACGCTGACCGCGTCTATGTCAAAGGTTTTGGTGCCACGGGCAACGTCGCCTTCGCGGAACAGACGGTCAATCCTACCGGCGCGGGACGCTTCGGGCTCGGCCTGATGGCCATGAACGGCGCAGGTCAGTTCGTGGTCGGTTGGTGGTCCGTCGACGCCGTGGGGCTCACCAACGGCTACTACATCAGTCGCTTCGAGGCTGATGGTATGCCGGTGGGTGGTGCCCTGCCGGTCGCCAGCCTCCGGCACCCGCGGCTCGGGCT
>JAUUZB010000554.1 GCA_030590185.1 Deltaproteobacteria bacterium | reverse complement strand
TAACCCTCGGTCGTGCTTGTGGGTTGACGGTTGCGCAGAGCAAGGTCGTGCCCGTGGCGGGTCGCGACGTGCTGCTCGTCAAGCGCTTTGACCGAGAGAGAGTCGAGCCAGGGTACCTGCGCGCACGGATGGTCAGCGCGCTCACCCTGTTGCGCGCCGAGGACAGCCACGGTTCGCGTGATCGGTGGTCCTACGTGGCGCTCGCAGAGGAGCTGCGCCGCGCCTGTGCGGCGCCGAAAAAGGAAGCCGTCGAGTTGTTTCGGCGCATCTGCTTTAACGCCCTGATCTCGAACACCGACGATCATCCGCGAAACCACGCGGTGATCGCGAAGGACCAGGACTGGAAGTTGTCGCCGGCATACGACCTGACGCCCTCGAGTCCCGTCAGCAGAGAGCGACGTGACCTGGCGCTCACCTGCGGTGACTGGGGGCGCTACGCGAACGCGCAGAACATTCTGTCCCAATCGGCACGTTTCCTTCTCGAACGCGAAGAGGCCGAGACAATCGTCGACGACATGGAGACGCAGGTGAGCAAGAGTTGGTACGGCGTGGCCCGCAGGGTTGGTGTTTCCGAAAGGGACTGCGAGTCAATCCAGGGCGCCTTCGCTTACCCGGGTTTTCGTTTCTCGCTCGTTTGAGGCGGGCTGGGCCTAGCTGGAAGAAATGCGGACAGGTGGCTTCGTCGGTTCGGCGCCCCTACAGACCAAAATCAGCGAGATCAATCTTCCAAATCCCCGTGTCCTCCTCCTTGACCTCACCGCTCTCGATCGCCCGCTCCTCCTCGCGTTCCTGGACCATCCGCGGCGCTTCACCCTCGCCGAGATCCTCCCCCACGGCGGTCCCCGCCCGGGCTCGCTCGACGCGTCCCTGCCAGCGTTGGTGATCCTCCGGCAGCGTCGCAAAGACCCTCTCCACCAACGGCATCACCCGGTCGAGATACCGACTCGCCTCCGCCGCCTGCCCCCGTGCGTGAGCGATGCGTCCGAGCCAGTAAACGTTTTCGATCAACCGCCCCGGTCGGTCCGCGTTCAAGGTCTCGGAGCGCGCACAATACTCCGCCGCTTTGACCAGCTTGCCGGCGTGGAAGAGGGTTTCACCGATGTTCTCGAGGATGTCGGCCTCGGCCCGGCGGTCGGCGGCTAGCTGCGCCCGGCTCAGGGATCGTTTGAAGAGATCCACCGCGGTGTCGAAATCCTTGGCCTGGTAGGCCGCCACCCCGAGGGAGTTGTGCAGCACCGGGATCCAGGTGCTGTAGCGTGCCGACGCCGCTTCCATCTGCGGCAGCAGCGCCTCGTAGCCCTGCTTCGCCTCAGCGAACTCCTTGGCGTCGAGCACCGCATCTACCTCGCGCATCTTCACGATCAGCGCGTCGGTGTCATCTGCCTGCTCCGGCAGGGAGGGATTGGTGAGACCGATGAACCCGAAGCCCTGCACCCGCATCACGAAATCCGGGACCGGCCGGCCTGGGCCAAAGGTATCGCGCAGCTTTGCCTTGCGGCTCATGCGGAAAAAGCTGCGTCCGGAGTTGGAGGCCGGGTTGTGGGTCAAGCCGGTGTAGGCGTCGTGGTGCTCGATGCCGACCCAGAAGCGTTGCTCGTTCTGCAGTCGCAGGCCCTCGGGGTCCTCGATACGCACCTTGAGCCAGGCGTAGGAGTCGCTGCCACAGGATTTGCTGATGCGTTGGGCATACAGCTGCTTGCCGGGCTTGTTTTTGGCGTCCTTGTAGACCCGCAGGGTGAGGTCCGCCCGCGCCCCGGGCCGCGACATCAAGAGCGCTTCGAAGCCATGGATCTCGTAGCCCCCGGGGGTGGCGTCAAAGCGCACGAACTTCTCCCCGCCACTGCCGAGCAAGACGTTGGAGAAAGCGCCGAAGTTATAGTTGTCATAGAGCAGGCGGTACGGCTCGCCGCCGGGGTCGCGAATGGTCGGGACGGCGAAGTCGGCGAGCATGACGGCGCCGGAACGCGAGATGTTGGAGATCGCGACGCCGCTCGGTTTGCCGGCTTTGGTGAGGGAGGCGGGGTCGGAGCGCTGGTCGAAGGTGTCCTGGCGACCGGCGCGGAAGGTGTCGAGGCCGTCGGGTGGGGTGCGGCGGTAGTTGACGTCGAGGTCTTGGGTGGGGGTGGGCTCTTCGACGTCGATCAGCTTGGCGGTCTCGTCGTCGTTGTGTTGCGCGTCTTCATTGACGTGCCAGACCATCAGACCGTGATCCGGGAGGAGCGAGTCGTAGCCGATCTTCTGGCGGTTCTCGACCAGGAAATACTCGGGTGAGTCGATGCGCCCGATCGGGATCTTGATCGCAAAGGGCGTGGTCTCGGCGGCGGGGATCTCTACCCGCGCTTGGCTGCGCGACATGATGGTGGGGCGCAACCAGCCCATCTTGATTTTGCCCCAGGCGCTGATGTGCGCCGGCACGTCGCCCTTACCGAGCCAGGAACCGGAGGCCATGGTGCACCACGCGCCGACGCCGTGGGAGGAGTCATCTCGGTCGTAGAGGTCCGGCAGGCCGATGTCGTGGCCGAATTCGTGCACCATGCCGCCGAGGGGCACGGCCTGGGAGAAAATGAAGTAGCTGCCGAGCCGCCAGCCGTTCGCCTCGTGGGTAATGGTGCCGCGGTGGGGCCAGATCGGCGCGAAGATGTCTTCGTGCTTGCCGACCTCGGCCGGGAAGATGACGCCGAAGTGATCGATGAAGCCGTCGCGGCCGAGCTGACCGAAGCGATTGTGGGTGTCGTAGCCTTTGAGGTCGCGGCTGCCGCTCACCTGGGAGAAGACCTGCTTGATCAGCTCGTGGACCCGCGCGTTGTTGCCACCGGCGCCGTATTGAAAATCGGTGATCCGAGACGGCACGCTGATTGGACCGATCACTTCGCCGCGCAGGGCGTAGAGACCGTGGGAGTTCTCCTCGTAGTAGTCCGCCACCGAGGGCACGCCTTCGCCGAAGAAGATTTGTTGATAACGGAGCTTGGCGTTGCCTTTGGAGAACTTGCGATCCGCGGTTTCCACCAGGACCACCAACACCCGGTGTTCACCGGCGAGGGCGGTCTTGGGCGCGGGCGCGGTGGTGGAGATTTGTTGGATTTGTTCGATGCGCCGCACCTTGACGTTGATCGGGCCGCTCGCGTCCGTGGCGTCGGCGCCCCGCATGCCGGGCGGTAGGGGAACCGCCAGGACTGGAAGTGCGAGGGAAGCGAGCGCAAAGACGATTAGACGTTTGACCATGGCCTCACCCGGTGGACGTGGGAGCGCTATCCTATCGCACCCCGCACCGGATGTCAGACGCAGGCTGGGCGGTGTGGATTCATCTTCGGGATAGGGCGTTCGGGGGGGGGCACTCGTGGCCTGTGAAGAAATCGGGGTGCCGCCAGGCGGCTCCGTAGGCGCCCAAAAACAACCAACAAACTCAGGCGAGCCTAAAAGCCTGACCACGCCCGTCGCGAACCACCTCGACCAAATTCAAGTCGACCAGCTCACCGAGCTCACGACGCACGGCGGTGCGGGTGAGCTTGTACTTGTCTTGGAAGACCTGGAGCGGCGCGCTGCCCAGGCGCGCCAAGATCTGCATGATCTCGCGGTGGCGCATGGTCAGGTCGCGGTTGGTGAGGTAGGTCGGGACCAAGAACGCGTAGGTGTCGGGGGGGGTGAGTTCGATACCCTTGGGGGTGAGCTCGATCTTGAGCCCCCTGGCCCGCCGCAGAACCTTTTTGATGTTGCTAACCAGCGCGCGCACCCGCTTGTCGGGCTTTTCCGGCGCATCTTCGTTGAACATGTCGTGGTAGAAGGTCGAGCAGGAGGTCAATCCGGGTGAGCTCGGGACGACGGCGACCAAGAAGGCCTGGTCGTCGGCTGAGTCGAGCGGCACCAGCTCGCCCCGGACGTAGACCTCGCGGTTGACGAGGTCGATCAATAGCTCGTAGTCCTCGGGCGCCAAGAAGCCGATCTCCTCACTGCCCAAGATCTCCTCGCGCTTGGGGGCGCGCAGGCGGCCGCGTTCGCGCGGCGGCAAACCGAGCTGGGACAGGGTGTAGAGCGCCGGGTTCTGGCGATGCTCCGGCATGGCGCGCACCGCCTCCACCCAGCGGTTGCGTCGATCGGCCGCCAGCGCCGACTTCCCGTTGAGCGCTGCGAGCGCCTCACCAAAACGCCACATCATGGCCGCAGTGAAATCTGGGGTTTCGCCCTCGATCGGCTCGATGAGGCAACGGGAGGCGGCGTCCATGCGCGAGCGGCGCAAGAAGGCCACGCCGCTCAGGGCCATGGCGCGCATGCGCACGTCCTCGATGCCGAGCTTGTTCGCTTGGGCGCGAACCTTGGGGCCCTGTCGGATCGCGGCCGCGAGGTCGCCGCTGAAGATTTGCGCGCGCAGCAGCCACTCACCACCGGG
>JAUUZB010000294.1 GCA_030590185.1 Deltaproteobacteria bacterium | reverse complement strand
TTGGCCGTTGCTCGCCGGCGTCAGTCTAGCGGCCGCCTGCCTGATCAAGCCGCTGGCGTTGATCTTCGTACCTGCGGCGTTGCGAGAGTTAGGCCTGCGGCGCGGGGTCACTGCCGCCGGCGCCTTTGTCGTCGTGGTTCTGCTCGGCTACCTGCCCTTTGCCTCCGCCGGCGAGCGGCTGGTCGAGTCGACCTGGCGCATGGCGAGACACTGGTCGTTCAACGGTAGCATCGCCGCCTTGCTCGAAGCTGTGCTGCCACGCGACCCAGCGCGGCTCATCGCCGCGGTGGCGATGGCTGCCCTCTTGGTGGCAACCACCTGGCTGGGCCGGGACCGGGCTAGCCGTTTGGCCGGCGCTGCGTTCGCCTTTGTGGCCCTCACCCCGAACCTCCTCCCCTGGTACGCCATCGGCCTGGTGCCGATCTTCGCCCTGCGCCTGAGTCCCGCATCGCTGGCCCTGCTCGCCCTGCTGCCCCTCGCCGAAGTCACCGGCATTCGCTTCCGGCTCGGGGCAGAGTGGGCGCAGCCGGTTTGGACGCAGCTCCTGATCTATGTGCCGTTCTATGCACTGCTCGGCTGGTCTTTCCGCGGGCGGGTGGGCCGATTGTGGGGGTCAAGCGCGGGTCCAGATCTCGCTGAGCTTGGCCCGGACAATCGTGCCGAGGATACCCCGCCCGGCGCGTAGGGCGCCGCCTAGATTTCCCGACACCTTGGAGCGACCACCCTTCCTGAGCCTGGTGCTCACCGGCACCTCAGCCACGGCGACGTGTGCCTGCGCCGCTTTGATCTGCATCTCCACGGTCCAACCAAAGGCGAGGTCCGACTGGGCCAGGGCCTCCTGGACCGGCCGCCGAATGACGCGGAAGGGTCCGAGGTCGGTGTAGCGCACGCCCCACAGCCAATGGATCAAACCACAGGCCAACCGATTGCCGAGGCGTTGCGGCACGGTCAGGGCACCGGACTCCCTCTCACCGAGCTCCCGGGAACCGATGACGAGATCCGCTGGCCCGTCGATCAAAGCGTTGACTAGTAGGGGGATCTCCCTCGGATCGTCGCTGCCGTCGCCGTCGAGGAAGACCAGCAGATCCACATCCGCGGCGCAGCGAATGCCAGCCAAACAGGCCGCGCCGTAACCCCGCCGCGACTCCCGCACCACCTCGGCGCCAGCGGACGCCGCCCGCGCCGCGGTTCGATCGCTGGAGCCATTGTCGACCACGATGACGCGACCGACGAGTTCACGATCCACGGCGGCCACCACCGGACCGATGGTCTGCTCCTCATCCAGGGCCGGAATGATCGCTGCAATCCGAAGCTCCCCGTGCACTGACCACCCCTCCCGTCCGCGGCCGCGGCTCAGCCGCCGGTGGACCAGCCCACCGCGCCCAACACCGACCAGTGGCCGACGTCGGTCTGCCAATGCAAGCTCGGCGACCACCCGACCCGCAGGTCGACCTGCCAATTGCCAAACCTCAGGTCACCGAACACCGCGGCCCCGACCATCGCCGCATCCTGGCCATCCGCGCCGGTCCGTTGCGGGTCATTGAGCAGGACGACATCACCGAGCGCTCCGACCTCGATCTCACCCCACACCCGCACATGCCAACTCCACTCCAGGACGGCGGCCCGATCGCTCCACTGGGCTCCCCACTGACGGCCCGGCAACGGCAGGGCATAGGGGCTCATGGCCCCCGCCCGAACCCGGTTCAAGTCATCGGCGCCGCGGGTCCAACCACCATAGAAGGCTGCCTGGGTGCGCACCCGAGCGGCGAGCTGCCAACCCATCCGCACCCACGCCGACGCCTGCAGGCCAACCGCCTCGGGTTGGTTGCGTGGGTCGGTGGCCGTGCGCGTCTCGTCCAAGCCCCAGGGATGGACCTCGGTGCGGGCGTCGAAGCCAACGGCCGCGCCAAGGGCTACGCCGTCGATCCGCGGAAAGAGGCGATGCCGCTCCCAGGTGGAACGATCATCCCCGACGTTCCAGTAGGTGTAGTGGAGTCGCGGCTCGAAGACCCACGCCTCGGGTGGCAGGGTGAACAGCGGATCGGTTTCAGCGAAAATGCCACCATCATCGCGCCAGAAGAACCAGCGCCGAACGCTGAGGGCGGCATCGAGGAAATGGTGACGACCCTTGGCTATTTTGACGTACCCGCGGCCGAGCACGTAGTTGCCGAGGAAACCGCGCTCCGGCTCCCTGAGGCCGCGGCGGTAGAAGTCTGGATAGACCCCGGCATAGGCAAATTCCGCCTTGAGCAACAGCCCCGCCTCGATGGCGAGGTCATCCCGTTGGTACAGGCGGATGCGATCCCAACCGACCTGCAGGGTGTCGAGGATCCAGCCCGCCTCCAGGTGGGATCCCCAGGGCAACCCCTCGATGTCGACAAAGGCGAAGATCGCGCCGTGCTGTCCCACCTCCGGGGCAAGCCAGACCTCGCGGGAAAAGAGGGCTGAGAACCGCGGGGTAACCTCGGCCCGGGCGGGGGCGGTGAGGGCCACGAGCATCCCAACCAGCACCAAGGCAGGAAGCACTCCGAATCTGTGGGATGCGCCGGCTACGTTTTTGCCTCTCGCCATGGCGGTATGGTGTGTCCTCGCGGCCTTGGTTGCCAGTCTCGCTGGTCTCAGATCCTGCCGGTGGAGCCCTGGGCCCGGGGTCGGCGCTCAGTTGGCGATCGCCCGCAAGCGGGAGGTTGGTGCGCGGGCCGGTGGCACCCCGTGCTCGATATAGTGCGCGGTGTACTCCCGGACGCGCGCGATGAGGTCGTCGATCTCCTCCTCGGACAGACCGGCGGTCTCAAAGTGGGGGCCAACGTAGACGTCGATGTGCCCAAAGGGACGCGGGTACAGGGCGCCCTTGGGGAAAACCTCGAACAGGCCACGCACCGCCACCGGCACCACCGACATGCCGGTAGCCCTCGCGATCACAAAGGCGCCGCGCCGATACTCGCCGGGCATGCCGTCGCGGGTGCGATGCCCCTCCGGAAAGGTGAGGATCGAGTAGCCCTTGGCCTGGCGATCCTTAGCCTCGGCGATCAACCGCTCCGTCTGGTTGGGCGTCTTGGAGAAAACCGGGATGCCGCCGCCGGCCTTCATCAGCCATCCGTAGAAGGGAACTTTGAAGTGAGCGGCGAGCTGCACGCCGCAAAAATAGTGGGGGATGGTCCACAGGGAGATGAGGCCGTCGAAAAAGCTGACGTGGTTCTGCACGAACATGCAACGCCGGCTGCGGTCAAAGGCCGGGTCGAAGGTGACGGTGTATTTGCTGAGCGCCACGAACGGTATCAGGCCAAGCATCTTGGCCGGCCACAACACCTGGTAGGTGCGAAACGGTACGAACAGCATCGGCGGCAAGCTCAGGATTACGGTGAGCAGTAACCAGAGCGTTGTCAGGGGCCAGGCGATGAAGGCCCAGATGAAGCCGAACACCCGTCTCATGCCATGACCTCGAGCGCGGCCGGCAGCACCTCGAGCTGCTGGGGTCGAATGTGGAGCACCTCGCCGTCGATCATCACGTCGACCGGCGCCGGGATCGAGAACTCCACCGATCGGACCTTGCCCTTGACGACCCGCGGATCGTTGACGTGGGTCCCCTTGAAGAGGGCGGGAAAGAAACGCAACACGGTCGCCCGCCCTACCTCCGGCACGATGATGACGTCGACCTTGCCGTCGGCGGTGTCGGCGTCGGGCGCCATCATCATGTTTCCGCCGGTGAAGCGACTGTTGCAGATCGACAGGAAGTTGACCGGTTTGTCGTAGGCCAGTCCGGTGTCGGCTCGCAGGGGGAAGGGCTGGGCCCGTAGGCCCGCTGTGGTCAAGACCGTGCTCAAGCCGTAGCCCTTGAAGCCCAAGCGCTTGAAACGCCGGTTGGCCAGGGTGCAGACGTCGGCGACGAAGCCCAGGCTCAGCAGGTTGATGTAGTACAGCTCACCGTCGGCGTGACGCAGACGGACGAGATCGCAGGTCCGGTGTTTGTCCTCCCTTATCGCCCGCTCGGCATAGTCGACGCCGCCGGTACTGAAATCGCGCAGGAAGGAGTTGCCGGTGCCGAGCGGCAAGAACCCAAGCGACACTCTCTCCCCATCGCGAGCGGCTTCTGGGAAGAGACCGTTGATCACCTCAAAGGTGTTGCCGTCCCCCCCAACCGAGATGAACCGCCGCCGGCCACGGGCGTAGGCCTCACGGGCCAACACGGTCGCGTGCCCAGGGGCGTTCGTCTCGACGGTCTCGAGGTTGAGGCCGGCCGCCCTGAGGCGTCCGATGGCCCGGGGCGCTTGCTTCCCACAGCGGCCATTGCCCGCCTGCGGGTTGATGATGGCAAGGTACGGCTCCATGTCGTGGACGGGGTCGGGGTCGGGGGCCTACTTGAGGGCGCCACACAGGGCGGGGATCTCCTCGTCGAAGTCGTCGCTGAACTCCGACGGCTCGTCGATGGTCGGACGCACGGCCGCCTCAGTGCTGGCGAGCACGTAGGGGACGACCTGGGCAATCGGTTGCCCGTCCTTCATGATCAACACGGGCTCCTGGGTGTCCACCACCTCATCAATGATGCCCTGGAGCTTCTCCGATATTTCCGTAACGTTGACCGCTTTCGTCATGCAGATCCTCCAGAGGGAGAGGCTATTATCGAAATCCGTCCGCTAGGTCGAGTCCGGCCGCAGAGAGCAATCACGGCGGTCAGACCAATGTGTCGGTCTTCAACCGGGCCCGCACCAACAGAGCCTCGTCCACCACCTCGCACAATACCTCCCACCAATCCACGGCCACCCGAAGCGTGTCTAGCTGAAGGACGAGTCCCTGGAAGGCACGCAACAAAAAGAGCAGGCTCGGCGGCGTAGCCGAACGCACCAACCATAGATCCTCGAGCAGGGCATCCTCGAGACGTTGCACGAGTCGCCACTCTCCGGGCCGCAGGGGACGGCCAGTGGAGAAGGGCATCAAGGCTAGATCGCAGGCGATGTCGAGCTTGGGACCGAGGCGCGCGAGCTTGTCCGGGTTGAAGCCGAGATCGATCAGGCAGGGCAGTCGCTCGATCGCCTCGCCTCGACCGGCCAGGATCAAGCGGAGCAGCGCGAGCCCCGCCTCGGTCTCCACCTCGATGGTACTCCCGAAGTCGAGGAGCGTCACCTCGGGCGGCCCCACCTCGTTGCGCCGGAAGAAATAGTTGCCACGGTGCGGGTCGCAGTGCACGGCCCCGAGAACGAAGAGGCTCTGCAACAAGGTCCCCACCAGCACGCGGCCGAGGCGCTCGCGCACCTCGACGGGCCAAGTGGCAGCCTCGCGCAGGTTGGCGCCCTCGGCCCAATCCTGAACCAACACCGCAGGGCCGCACAATTCCCAGTACACCCTCGGGACCGATAGACCCTCCACGGTCAACGCATCCGCGAACAGCGCCTGAACCGCGGCCTCGCGCCGGTAGTTGAGCTCGCGCTCGAGGCCCTCGAGCAGCGTACACTTGTAGGCATCGAGGTCGAACTCCCACTTCTTGACCGGGCCGACGTTCGGAAAGAGCATCGCCAGTCGCAGCTCCGCCTCCACCGCCTCGACGATGTCCGGGTAGCGGATCTTGACCGCCACGGGCGTGCCGTCAACGAGCCGGGCGCGGTGCACTTGACCGAGGGAGGCGGCCGCGCGCGAGGTCTCGATGCTCTCGAAAACTTCATGGTGTGGGCGACCCAAGCTCGCCTCCACCACAGCTAGCATCTCTGACAACGGGCGGGGCTCGATGCCGTCGAGCAGGGGGTCAAAGGACTCCCCCTCGGGTAGGCTGGCGAGAAACTGGCCTACCTTCATGGGCACGCCCCGGGCGTCGGCCATGATGGCGAGCAAGGCCCGCTGGGCGCGTTCCCTGCCATCCTGGGTGAGGTGGGCCCGGGACCCGGCCGCCGCCTTCGCCGCCCGGGCGAGGGTCTTGCCACGTTTCGCGGTGCTACGGAGCTTTTTGAGCCCTTGTCTCATAGCCCTCCAACGAGCATATCACCGCTCAAACGCGGAGCGAAGGCCATGACTCGAAATGGCCGCGCAGCCCATACCGTTGAGGGAGGTCCGAACGATGCGCCCCTTGAACCAACCCGAAGA
>JAUUZB010000497.1 GCA_030590185.1 Deltaproteobacteria bacterium | reverse complement strand
GCCAACGTTGCTTATTGTTTGGCGGTCCTCGGGGCAGAGGTGCGCCTGTGCGGCCTCGTTGGTGAGGACGCCGCGGGTGATGCGCTGCTCGAGATCGCTCGCCAGGCGACGATCGACGTGGGACCGGTTGGCAGGTCCGCTGAGTACTCGACCATACGCAAGCTGCGCGTCGTCTCCCAGCGGCAGCAGCTGTTGCGCCTGGATTGGGAGCACGTGCAGCCCGTCGCCGCGGCGATCACCGAGCCGCTCGTCGTGCGGTTGCGAGAGGGAGAGCGACCCGACGTCATCATCATCTCGGACTACGCCAAGGGCTTTTTGACGCCCGAGCTGTTGCGCACGTTGATCGACGAGGGCTCGGCCTTGGGGATCCCGGTGCTGGTCGATCCCAAGACCGGCGACCTCGGCATCTACCGGGGGGCGACCGTGGCGACCCCCAATCAACGAGAGCTCGCGGCCATCGTCGGCAAACCAATGCCAACGGCATCCTCGCCGGCCTACGCCGAGCTCGCCCACGGATGTATGACCGAAGCCGGGGTATCTTCCTTGGTCGTGACCCTCGGGGAACAGGGCATGCTCGTCGTCCCTGAGGATGGCGAGGCGCGGGCCGTTCGCTCGAACAGCCGCGCCGTCTACGATGTCACCGGCGCGGGCGATACCCTGGCGGCGGTCCTGGCCCTCGGCCTCGCGGCCGGCGCTGACCTCGCCACCGCCGCAGAGATCGCGAACTGCGCCGCCGGTGTCGCGGTGGGCAAGTTCGGCACCGCGGTGGTTCACCTCGACGAGCTGACTCGGGCCCTCGATCGCGGCGACGCCAACAAGGTCTTCTCGAACCAAGCCCTCGGCTATCAGGTGACGCTCTGGCGCCGGCAGGACCGCAAGATCGTCTTCACCAACGGATGCTTTGACATTCTACACGCCGGGCACCTGTCCCTACTGCGCACGGCCGCGTCCTTGGGCGACGTCCTCGTGGTCGGTATCAACGATGACGCCTCGGTGCGGCGGCTCAAAGGGGAAGGGCGGCCTCTCACGACCGCCGCCGAGCGCGGCTCGCTGGTCGCGGCCCTCGATTGTGTCGACATGGTGGCCTTCTTTAGCGAAGACACCCCGCTGTCTCTCATCGAACAGGTCGCGCCCGACGTCCTGGTGAAGGGGGCCGACTACCGCATCGAAGATGTCGTTGGTCGCGAGCTCGTCGAGGGCACCGGGGGCGAGGTGGTTCTCTGTCCGCTGGTGCCGGACCGATCGGGGTCACGCATCATCGAGAAAATGCGTGGCGGCAGCTAAACAGCCTGGCGGTCGTTGGGTTAGCGGGTCGGCTGGCTCGCCTTGGTCCGTTGACCATCACCACTCGCCCCGCTCGGTCGAGCCGTAGCCGATGCGGTCCAAGACCGTACCTCGCATCTGCTTTTGATCCTGCGCCAGAGGCTGAGCGCTCCCCCAGATGAACCCGGCGTAGAGCAAGGCGATCACGGCCACCGCGACCGGCGCCAGCGCCTTGGGCTTGGTGGTGCCGACCAGTTTGATCACGGCCCAGAGCGTAGCGCCGGTGACCAAGACGGCCGCTCCAGCCACGGCGTAACCGCGGGCGGACAGGTTGGCGCTGGCCAGCAGCGTCGGTGCGGCAAATCCCTGGGACAAACTGGGCAGCACGAGTTGTCCGAGCGGAGATGAGAAGTGTTCCGGAAAGAACGGCGTGAGGCTGACGCTGAGTACCGTCCCGGTGAGAGACAGCGCCACGCATAGCAGCAGCAACCATTGCCGCCGCCCCTGTTCAACCAGGTACTCAACCGCGGCGGCCACGGGGAAGATTGAGAGCACCACCGCGGGAAGCAGATGGCGAGCCGCGGCGGACCAGCCGGCTTGCCAATCGACGAATCCCGCCGCGAACAGGACGTAGAGCGCGCTCAACGCCACAAAGGGAAGAGAGCTGTGCTTGCGTGCCTTCTCCATCTGCCGCCAGCCCAGCGGGATCAACAGGAGTAACGGACAATAGAAGAACACCCCGCGCTTGGCCCCGCCTAGCACTCCCCACAGACGCTCCAGGTTCGGGAGCGTCACCCCCAACAGGCCCGTGCCGTGGATGAGGGAGTGCACGGGGTCGTTCTTGAACGAATACCCTGTGCTCAGCGGCGAACCAAAGGCGAGCTCATGGTAGACGAGGCAGGGCACCATGCCGATGGCGAAGCCGAGGGCGAAGACAGCGAGGGTCCGAGTGGGGACCCTGCGCAACAGCATCGTCGCTCCCAGGACCAACCCGAACAGAGCCGTCGGGTACTCGGTGGTCACCGCTGCGGCGAGCGCCAAACCACCCAAGCCGGCGGCCCGCGGCGAAGGCCAGAGGATCTCCTCTCCTGGGCGGAGCGTTAGCACAAAGGCCAGCGCCGCCAACAACCCGGCGGGGATGTGGCTCAACAGTACACCGGCGTAGGTGAGCAGCGGCGTACAAAGCGCGAAGACCAAGGCGAAGGGCGCTCGTCTCTGCTCGGCGAGTCCGGAGTATCGTCTCATGGCCAAGAAAGGAAAGAGCGCGGCCGGCAGGGCGATCAGGGCCAAGACCAGCAGATGTCGGAGCGCCCAGTAGCTCGGCAGAGTGCTCGTCCCTTCCCGCGGCAGCAGGGCGCCGATGCTCCAAGCTACGGGCGTCCCTGCCAATGAGATGCCCGGCGCCTTGTCCGTGTAGCTCTTGCCGAAACGCACGGCTCGGTCATAGGGGTACCCATACACCTCCGCCACGGAATCGATGGAGAGCGAACCGTACGAGCTCAACGCCGCTGCCAGCTCGAGACGAGACTGTTCGCCCGGATTCTCCACGCGCGAGGTCCCGGCGCCGAAGATCGCATACACGACCAGCACCACGGCGAAGGCGGCCCACCAAGATCCAGGGGGTGCGGCCGAGCTACTTCGGACCATGAGCTCTCCTCTCGAAGACGCGGTGCTCGCGAAGCTCTTCGGCATCGAGCATGACCCGTACGTATTGCTCCTGGAACCAGTCGAGCTCTTCGACCTTCCCTATGTGGAGCCACGGGTATTTGGTGACGATGTATGTCGGGTCGAGGGTCCTAATCGTGCGCGTCACCCATCGGTACGTGCCCTCCGGCGAGGGCGCCCTCTCACCGGTCTTTCTGAGGCCCTCGCTCTCCTCGTATCTGAACCTGAACACCTCTGGTGAGTTGATCCCGGAGCTATCGATGATGACCTGATCCTCGAGCACGTACGAGAGAACGCCCGCCTCCCCGACAAACACGACATCACCTGGCTCACAGCGCTGCTCGAGCCAGTGGCCTATCTCGAGATAGGCCGCTTCGTTGCCGTCTGGGCCGGTACGAAAGTCGCGCCAGTTCACATCGGTGATGCACAACACGGCGAGCAGCAACAGAACCACGGGGACAGCCGCCCGATGCAGCCACTCGGGGACTCTGCCGTTCCCGGTCGATCGCTGACGGAGCCAATCGGCTATCCGGTGCGCGCCGTAGGCTGCCATGAGGACCAGCCCGACCGACAGCGGCGTGAAGTACCAGGGGAACTGCACCGCTATGCCCGAGGCCATGAGTCCCACGGTATAGGCGGCCATCCAGAGCACGACGAGGAGGATCTCAGAGCGACGGGCGAGAGCCAGACCGGCGCCGATCGAACCGAGCCCGAAGATGAGTTTCAAAGGCAGATTGTTGGTCAACGAGCGAAAGAGACTCAGGAGCATCTGCCAAGCAGGTTGCGGATGGATGAGCTGCTTGGCCTGGACCGAGTGGGGCAGAGGCGAGCCATAGGTGAGGGTGGCATACGAGAGCCAGGGCAAGACCACGATGGCGGCGGCGATGAGGGGTTGCCACACCAGCTTCGGCTCTCTGAGCAACACCAGCCCGGCAGCGAGCGCGACGACCAGCACCCCGTCCGGTCGCATCAGGAAGGCCGCGCCCCCGACGGCGCCAGCCAGGTAATACCGCCCGCGAAGCGACAGCAGCAGGCTCCCGTACACGAGCACCATGCTCAGCCCGGTTTCCATACCTGAATTAGCCGTGAACGCCGTGTCGGGATGAAGTGCGACACACAATCCCAGGGCCGCAGCGATCGGCAGAGGCATAAAACGGCGCGCCAGCGCCTGGAGGATCACCACGACCCCCGCCATGGAGAGCAGCCCGAGCCAGCGCGCCGATTGAAGCAGGTCTAGCCCCGTAATCTCGAGTCCGGCGAGGAGGAACGCAAACAGCGGCGTGGTCGTTCCAAGGACAAACTCACCCGGGTTGAACACCAGCCCATGGCCCGCCGCGAGTTTCTCGGCGTAGCGAAAGGTGATGTACGCGTCATCGATGAACAACGTCCCGTGGTGAAGGCCTGCGAGGATCGTGACGGCAGGGGGGATACCCCACAGGAGCGCTCTCAACCAGGTGGGAAAGGCGGCGTTGGAAAGAGCCATGATAGCTAGGGTGGAGCAGCTCCAATGCCCGCCACTCCGACGCCGGGCACCATCAAGGTGACGGTCGTACCCTCGGCGGGTTGGCTATCGATTGTGAGGGTCCCCCCGAGGTCAGTCACGACCCCGTAGGCCATCGAGAGGCCGAGTCCAGTTCCCTCGCCAATATTCTTGGTCGAGAAAAACGGCTCAACCGCCCGCTTGGCCGTATCGGCGG
>JAUUZB010000021.1 GCA_030590185.1 Deltaproteobacteria bacterium | reverse complement strand
CCCCCCCCACGCCGACGCCCACCCCCACCCCGACCCCGACGCCGACGCCTACGCCGACGCCTACGCCGACGCCTACCCCGACTCCGACACCGACACCGACACCGACTCCGACACCGACACCGACACCGACACCGACACCCGCACCCGCACCCGCACCCGCACCCGCACCCGCACCCGCACCCGCACCCGCACCCGCACCGACGCCGGCACCCGCAGCCGTCCCTGCCGCCCCCACGCCAGAAACCCCGTGAGCTGATCCACCATGAGAGATCCGCACTGCCCCAGGTGCCCAAAAGGCACGCGGCTCGTCGAGCGCCAGCTCAAGGGTGCGAACATCGAAATCTGCGAGATCTGCCACGGCGTGCTCATGCAGCGCACCGACGTCGACGCCATGCTCGCCATCGCCGGGCGCAAAGCCAAGAAGCACGGCAGCGCCAAGAGCTACTTCAAGAGCCTGCACTCCTCGGCGCAGTTCACCCACCCGAGCCCGAGCATCAGCTGCCCAGACTGTCACTACGACATGTACGAGGTCAGCAGCTACGGCCTGGTGATCGACTTCTGCCTCAACTGTCAGCACCTCTGGTTCGACCACGGCGAGCTCAAGACCGCCCTGCGCAAGGCCAAAGAGGAGGGCATCGTCGACTTCGTGCCGTCCAGCATCGAAGAGAGCGATACGGTCGCGCTGATCGGTTGGATGCTCGAGACGATGGCGCCCGAGTAGCTACACCCCGACGCTCCCTCGAGCCGGGCTAGCATTGACCGATCGCCTCGGCTAGAGTCCGAGCGGCTCGATCAGAAAAGGGGCGCACGATGCATTCAATATTCAGCCGCAACATCTATTTCGTCAAGGAGCACGTCGGGCTCCTCAAGGCGGCCAACAACTACGACATCATGGACCCGGACTCGGGCGACGTGATCCTCGAATGCCGGGAGGAGAATCTCGGCTTCCTCACCAAGATCCTGCGCTTCACCGACTACAAGCGCATGACCCCCTTCGACGTCACCATCCGCACCCCGGACGGCCAGCAGGTGCTGCGCGTCAAGCGCGGCATCTCCATCTTCCTGTCCAAGGTCGACGTCATGAATGACGCCGACCAACGGGTCGGTGGCTTCAAGCAAAAGTTCTTCTCCATCGGCGGCAAGTTCTCCGTGCTCGATGTCAGCGATCAGCAGGTCTGCATGCTCAAGGGCAAATGGAGCGGCTGGGACTTCAAGTTCCTCGCCCCGGACGACTCGGAGCTCGCCAGCGTCACCAAGAAGTGGGCCGGGCTCGGCAAGGAGCTGTTCACCTCGGCGGACAATTACATCTTGCAGATCGCCGAAGAGGTTCCCACCGACAACACCATCCGCGAGCTGATCCTTGGCGCGGTGATGTGTATCGATCTGGTGCTCAAGGAGTAAAGACGAGCGGACCGGGATGCCTGTCGTCTCAATCCACCACCTCGATCTCAAAGCCCCGCAGCGCCGCCCCGAGCGCGGCCTCACTAGCGGTCTTCAGGGCCGCCACGTCCAGCTCCTCCAACAAACCGGCGAGCGGGTAGATGTGAACCGCGAGCCCTTGGCCCACGGCCAGGTGTCGGCTGTCGGGTGAGAAGGCGATCGCGTTGGAGCTCAACGTGGTTTCCAGCTCGATGAACAGGCGCGGCCGCCAGTCCCCGGTCGACCAGACGATGGCGGTCGCGTCGTCGCTGATGGAGGCCAGGAAACGGCTGTCCGGCGAGAAGATGGCGCGGTTCACCCACTCCTCGTGACCGGTCAACGTCGCTAGCGGCGCGTAGGTACGCGCGTCCCAGATTTGAGTGATCGCGTCTTTGCCGGAGGAGGCGAGGTAACGGCCGTCGAGGGAAAAGCTCACGCCGCTGATCAGATCGCTGTGGCCGGTCAGGGTGCGCAGCCGCTCCCCCGAGGCCACCCGCCACACCTGCACGGCGGAGTCCTCGGCACTCACGGCCAACAGCTCGCCGCTCGGGTTGAACGCGAACGCCATGTAGGAGCGGGCGCCAACCTCGAGCTGCCGCACCAGCTCCAGGCTGTTCACCTCCCACAGGCGGAGGATGCCATCTCGAGCCGTCGTGGCGATGAGCCTGCCCGTGGGCGAGAACCCCACCCCGCGGACCCGGGAGTCGTGAGGCCAGCAGCGGGGCTCACCGGGTTTCACTAGGTCCCAGAGGCAGGCGGTTTGATCCCACGCCGCGGCCAGGTGACGACCGTCGGGGGAGAAGGAGTCGGAGGAGAGACCGGTCGCCCCGGCCGGGAGAATGGCCCGCGGCTCGTTCTGCGACTCGGCCGGCTGCCAGACCGACACCGTGTTGTTCTGCTCCGTCACCGCTAGCGTGCCGCCGTCGGGCGAAAACGCCACGTGGAGCACGTCCCGGCGCGTGGGGAGGACGACGCGGGGGTTCGCGGCGGGCTCTCGCCGCCACAGGCGAACGGTGTCGTCAGCGCTGCTCGAGGTGGCCAACAATCGGCCCGAGCGGCCGATCGCGACCTTGGTGTAGGCGGGGTGGGCCCGGACGCATTGCTCGAGCGCCCGCTCTCGATACCGCCAGAGGCAGGTGAGGCCGTCGCCGGTGCCGGTAACGAGGAGGTCGGCGTCGGCGACGAAGTCGATGCCCAGCACCTTGTCACCCTTGCCCTCGAGGGTGCCGGCGGTCCTGGAGGCAACGACGTCCCACAGCACCACAGAGGAACCGGCGCCGTCGTAGGCCAGCAGGCTCCCGTCGGGCGAGAAGGCCAGGGCGTAGCGCGCCACCTCGCTCCCCGGCAGCTCCTGGAGGAGGTTCCCGCTGCGCAGATCCCACAGGAGGATTGCGCCGTGGGCAAGGGTCGCTACGGTGTTGCCGTCCGGTGAGAACGCCACCCGCAGGGCCTCGAAGCGATCGTCCTCGATCACCCGCTCTACCGCGCCGGTCTCGACGTTGAGGACAGTCACCTGCGCGGGGTGGTAGCCGAGGGCGAGGTGCTCACCGTCGGGCGAGAACTTCATGCGGCCGTAGTATTGGTCCGTGTGGAACAGGACGCGGTGCCCCCAAGGGGGAGCCAAGTCCCAGAGCTCGATCGCCCCGCTGCGCTGTTGAACCGCCAGCAGGGGCTCGGCGGGCGAGAAGACACTCGATTGGGAGCTCTCGAGGGGGACCTCCACCGTGCGGATCTCCTGGCCGGTCCGGGTGTCGAAGACCCGGAGCCCTCCGCCCTGGTCCCCGAATACCAGCGTCGCTTCGTCGGGCGTCAGGTGGACGTCCTTGGCGACGCGGATCTCGGCCGGCACCTGGAGCGTGAGCGCGAGCCGTGGAAGCTGCGCGGTGAGGTGGAAGATCGAAGCGGCGTGCGCGCCGAGAAGGTCTCGCTCCGCGCTGGCCGTGGCGGCGTCGAAGAGCGGGCTGCCGCGGTAGCCGGGGTTCGACTCCAACGCCGCCACCGCGTGCAGCCGCGCCTCGACGAGCCGCCCCTCGTCGACGAGCTGGTCTGCCTTGGCGACGTGGGCCTGCGCCAGGTGGTAGGCGCCCCGCAGATGCGCGCGGCGCGTCTCCTCCAACGCCGCCGACACCACCACCAGCGCCGTGACGGTGGCGGCGAACAGGGTGCCGACCGCGATCGCCGCCGCGCGGTGGCGTTTGACGAACCGGCTCACCAGCTCGCCGAGGCTGTACTCGTGGGCGCCCACGCGACCCCCGACCAGGTAAGCCTCAACGTCGTCCGCGATCGCCTTGGCCCCGGCGTAGCGGCGGCGGGGATCGCGCTGTAGCGCCTTGTCGCAGACCGAGGCGAGCTCGACCGGGGCCTGCGGCGCCGTCTCCCGCACCGGAGGGATCGTGTCGCGGGTGACCTTGGCGATGATCTCCACCGCGGTCTGGCCGGTGAAGGGGGGCCGGCCGATCAGGATCTCGTAGAGCATGGCGCCGAGGCTCCAGACGTCGGAGCGCTCGTCGACCGCGGTGATCTCGCCGTGGGCCTGCTCGGGGCTCATGTAGGCCGGCGTTCCGATGGCGGTGCCGTCCACGGTCTTGCCGGCCTCGGCGTCCCGGAGGACCGTCACCGCCCGCTCGGCTTCTTCGCCGCGCAGGTCGGCCTTGCCACGCACCTTGGCCAGACCCCAATCCAAGACCACCGTCTCGCCGAACTCGCCGAGCATGACGTTCTCCGGCTTGAGATCGCGATGGAAGACGCCGCGGCTGTGGGCGTAGGCGACCGCTTGGCAGACGTCGACGAAGTGGCCGAGGAGCTTGGTGCGGGCCTCGGCGTCGCCCGCCTCGGCCAGAGCCTCGGCGAGCGTCCGTCCACGGACGATCTTCATCGTGTAGTAAAACGCGCCATCCGGTCGGCGACCGAGCTCGTAGACCGGGATGACGTTGGGGTGCTCGAGCTGCCCGGTGACGCGCGCCTCGCGCAGGAAGCGGATCATGGCGGTCGAGAGGTGCGGCCCGCTCACCGCGCCGGCCGACGACGAGGCGCGGGGGAGCAGCTCCTTGACCGCCACGTCGCGGCCCAAGTGCTCGTCGTGGGCGACGAACACCCGCCCGATGCCGCCGCGGCCGAGCTCGGCCGACGCCGCCGTCTGCGGGTCGTGGCCGACGGCCTCGTGCGGGAGCGAGTAACGCCCCGGTTGCTCGTCGGTGACCAGGAGCGGATCCTCGTCCGGGGCCTGCGTGTCGTCGCTTCGATCGATGGAGAGCTCACCCGCCTCGGAGACCACCACCGAGCCGCCGAAGCTCTGCAGCACCGAAGCCTTACCGCCGAGGGATTCGAGGGCGTCTTCCGCGTCGCCCCGGTGGGCGCGTAGGGCGCCCGTGACCATCTCTTCGATACAGGCACGCCGCTCGGCGGAGACGGCGCCGGCGCGCTCGAGGTGCTCGGCCACGCGCACGCTGCGGTCGACCGCCCAGCCGGCGGCGGCGGCCATCACCTGTTGGGGCGTGGCCATCCCCAGCTGAACGGCGAGGACGCCGAACAGGAGGTCGTGGTCGGAGAGCGGGGCGGTGTTGCTCATGGACTGGGACCGTGCAGCTCGGCCGCGCGGCACTCGTCCTGCCGCGAGTGCCCGTCGCTCGATAGTCATACTGCTCCGGCGGCGGCCTCCGCAACGTCACGCGGCGCCGTGCGCCGGTGGTTGTAGGAGCCACGATGGACCGGACTAGAGCTGGTTCCGCCTCCGGAGGAGCAGAACCGCCAGCCAGGCCAGCCCGAACGCGCCCGGGACGCCGTTGGCAGCGCAGCCACCGCCAGGCGGCTCACCGCCGTCGCCACCGCTGCCGCCCGAACCATCCTCCTCGCAAATCTGAACCACACACTCCTCGCCCGTGGAGCAATGGCTATCCTCGAGACAGGCAACGCAGGTCTCGGTGAGCGGATCGCAATGACCGCTGGCGCAATCCTCATCCGCCGTGCACTCGGGCACGATGACACATTGGAGGTCGATGCACTGCTCGTCGCCCGAGCAATCCGTCACGGTGAGACACTCGCGACAAACCCAATCGTTGGGATCGCAACGGGGCGCCGAGGTGTCGCAATGCTCATCGAGTGAGCAGTGGCTGCAGATCCCCCAGGGCGATATGTTCTCGATTGAAAAGCAGGAGCTCTCGCCGCAGTCGTCGTGGCTACCGCAAATCTTGCGGCAGTCGTCACCAACGCAGGCAAAACCATCGGCGCACTGTGCCGGCCCGGTGCAGGGATCGAGCGCCTCGCCGCTGCCGGTTTCGGTGATGCACCAGAAGCCCTGGAGATCGTCGGCGACCACGCAACGCTCCCCGAGGTAGCAGCCCGTGAGGGCGACCGGATCGCAGTCGACGAACGGCGGCGTCAGGTCGATGCAGGTATTGGACTCGCAGGCGTGGTTGTACGGACAGTCACCGGCCTGTTGGCACTCGATGCACGCACCGCTGGCGCGATCACAGTGGCGGTGGCACTCATCGTGACGACTGCAAAGGGTGTTGGCTGGCAGGTAACAACGGCCGGTGTTGCAGAGGTACCCGTCGGCGCAGTCAGCCGCTTGGTTGCATTGAACACAGCCAACGCCCGTTTGATTGCAAACCGGAGTGGGCGCGTCACACTCCCCATCACCGGCGCAACTCGCGGCCGAGGCTTGGGCGCAATAGCCGAGGGCAGCGACTCCCGGCAGCGGCGCGCAGAAATCGCCGAAGCTGCTGCAGGCGCTGTCGTTCGCCCGGTCGCAAGAAACCTGGCAGGTGCCGATGCTGGCGCCCGGGGCGTCCGGGACGCAGGCAGTGTAGTTGGTGCACCCGGCCGCCGCATCGCATGCCCCCCACGACACGATCGTCGCGGCACACCCAACGCCGGTGTCGCCGTCGGCGCCGAGGAGCAGGACGCACTGCTCGCCGTCGGCGCAACCGGACCGCCAAAGGTTGCAGGGCTCAACATCATCGGACACGCAGACGTCGGCCAGACAATATTCGTCGGCAGCACAAGGAGTCGAGCAGGCGACCGGGGGAACGCCGTTGGCCGCCAGCCAATCGGTGAAGACGTCGACGCGGGTGTATTGGCCAGAGTCGGCCATCCAACCGCTGCCCCGGGTGACGCCGATGATGATCTCGTCTGAGCCGTCCAACAATAGCGCCGGTCCACCGGAATCGCCGGCGGCCGCGGTTCGGCCATCGTTTCCTGCGATGCTGTAGCTCAGGGTCAGATCAGTGAGCTGGTCGAAGACCACGTCGACCCGGTGCTTGGTGCCCGAGTCGTTGCCCGCCTCCGTCACCCCAAATCCGACCAGGGTGATACTCGGCCCCAAGATCGTGTCATCCAAGACCGCGCTACGGGTCGCCATCCATTCCACGTCGCCGATGGCCGACTCCAGGGTCAGCACCGCGATATCCGATTCGCCCCCGTCCTCGTAGTCCGGATGGCGGGCGACGGTGTGATAGTGAGCCTGTTGATTGCCCAGACTATCCCAGATCGAGTCGCCGAGGACGAACGTTCCGGTCACTGACTCAGCCACGCAGTGGGCAGCGGTGAGCACTTTGCTCGGCGCCACCAGCGTGCCGGTACAGATCTCGCCCGACGATGGCATGAGCGCGCCGACCGCTGGGTGTCCGGTGTCGAGCACGCCATTCTCGATGGCGCTGCGAAGATCATGGCCAGCGGTGGTGCCAATGTCGGTTGGGGAGCAGCCAACTCCAGAAACGCAGAGCAGCGGGATGAGCGCGGCTCGGACAAAGGGGGCATCAGTCGTCATCATTCAAATCCTCATTAGGAACGTTGACTCCAAAAACAAACCCGTATGGACCGCTTTTCACGGGCGCTCGTACGCTCCTGCGTCGACATCGCCGTCATCGCCGGCGATGCGCGGGTTACCATCGAGATCGGTGGTGAGCTCCTCTGGCAGGGCGTTGTTGTCGCCGATGCCGAGGCAGGGGGAGCCATCTTGCAGGTGTAGGTCGCCGTGATCGTCGTTGGCGTCGCCCCAACCGTCGCCGCCGTCGTCTGGATCCCGTGCAAAGAGCGGGTCGGCGACATCGATGTTGCCGATGCCGTCGTAGCCGCCTTGGATGCAGCTGTGGCGCACCACTGTTTGATAGGCGGGGTCGACAGTGTCGTTGCCGATGTCGCCACCAGCGTTGCGTACCAGGATGGAGTTTTGCAGCGAGGGTATGCCCCAAAAGTTCCAAAGGGCGCCACCGGATGACGCTGAGAGCACTGCTTCATTGTCCACGAAGGTACAATTGATGATCGTCGGGTTGAGAAACTGACTCCAGATACCACCGCCGCGGTCAGCCACATTGCCGACGAAGATGCTGTTGCTGATTGTGGCCGGGTGGTCATCGGGATTGCCCCCGCTGAGCCCGGCCATGGCGACGGCACCGCCATCCGCAGGGAATATCCAGGGAATGTTCGCCCGGTTGCCATAAAAAAGACTGGCGTCGACGGTCAGCGGCGCGACGACGTGGGTACTGATCCCGCCGCCACGCCAGCTAGTGCCGCGCTCGAAGCTCGAGCCCACGATCGTCAGAGCCCCCTCGTCGGCGTAGATCCCTGCGCCTTCGTCAGCCACGTTGTCCTGGAAGACGCTGTTGGTCACGGTGGTGACGCTGTGGAAACCCGCGGAGGGTTGGGAGATCAAGTACACCGCGCCACCCCGATGGTCGGGGGAGCTGTCGGCGATGTTGTCTTGGAAGAGGCAGCCGGCGATCGTCAGGGTCGAGCCGGCGGCATAGATGGCGGCGCCACCTTCGTCGGAATAGCCAGCCATCTCGATGGTTTGGTTGTCGGCGAAGACCGAATCGCGAACCACCACATCGCCACCGGAATCGATCACCAACGCGCCGCCGATGACCGCGGCGTTGTCAACCAGGATACCGTTGACGATGCGCACGCGACAACCAGCAAAGCAGACGATGCCGCCACCGCCGACTCCGGTGGGCTCACTGGGATCGGCATGGCCGCCGGTGATGGTGATCCCGTTGATTAGGAGCGTCTGGGTCGAGGCGGCGACCCAAACAACGTGGCGGCAGTTGTCCACGGGATCCCCAAGCGTACCAATATCGCCACTGAGGGTCGCTGTGTGGAGGCCGGGATCGCGTTGGGAAAGGAGCGTCTCGTTGCCCGCGAACCCACCGTAAATAGCAACGCCGGGGGACGGTGCAAACGTGGCGTGGCGAGGGTTGGCGGGGATACCACCGCCGGCGTCGAGCCTCGGGCGGTAGGTCCCAGCGGCGATCCAAATCATCTCGCTAGCGTTAGCCGAAGTCAGGGCATCGGTGAGATCGGTAAAAGCGTCGGCCCACGAGCTGCCGTCGCCACCGCCGGTGGCGTCGACATCCACATAGAAGACCGCTCGACACTCGGACGGTATACCGTCACACCCGAAGCCGATCTCAACCTGGCAGGTGGTACCGCAACCATCACCCGCGCTGGCGTCGCCATCGTCGCATTGTTCGCCGGTGTCGATGATCCCGTCACCGCAACGCTGGGATTGGCAGTCGAGGCGACAGGTCGCGTCAGGGGTATCGGCATTGTCGCCGCCAGCGTCGCAGACTTCATCGCGGCCGGGATCGGTGATGCCATCGCCGCAGAAGGGTAAGGTGCAATTGCGGCGGCAGGGAGCGTCCGAGGTGTCGGCGTTCGCGTTGCCTGCGTCGCATGCCTCGCCAAACTCACTACTGTCGTCGGTGACGCCATCACCACAGCGACGCAGGGTGCAGTCGCTTCGGCAGGTGGCGTTGGGTTCATCGCTGTTGGCGGTGCCTTCGTCGCACCGCTCGTCGCCGGCGAGGGTTTGGTCGCCGCATTCACCCGGTTCGAGGAGAATCGGCAGGTCGTGGAGAAAAGCGCGTTCGCAACCGGCGGTCCCCGCAACGGCGACGCCAAACGCGAGCAGGGCGGGGGTCCAGTGGCGGTGCATCTCAGAAGCTCCCACCCAGACTGATGCCGCCGGGCACAATCGTGAGCGTGATGGTCGAGGTGGCGTCGCCAGGTGTGCTCACCCGGAGGTCGCTGTCGTCGTAGCGGCTCGGGTCGTCCCCAGCCAGAACGAAACTCAGGCCGACTCCCAGCCCGACGACCCCCACCGCCCCGCTCACCATGGCGACGGTATCGAGCAGGCCGATACGTCGCTCAGCCGCGTGCAGCTCACTGTAGAGCTCCGGGTCGCGACTGGCGGAGGCGTTGTAGGCTGTCATCCGCGGCCCCAGACTATCGGCCTCGGCGCTGGCGACGCCGATCAGAATACCGCTGGTGATCACCGCCGCAGCCCCCATGCCGCCGCTGATCCAGCCGATGGTCCGCCACAGGGCAGCGCGCCCGCGATAGGCGAGCACAAATTCCGCGGATGGTTGCAGGAGCACCGAAACGAGGTGGCTGTCGTCCTTCTCGATTCGTATCTCCCGGCGGAAATGAACGAAGCCCTCGCGTTCGACCTCGACCAGGTGCGGGCCAGCGGGGAGCTTGAGCGGTTCAGGCAACGGGCTCACCCCCACGATTCGGTCGTCGACCATGATCGTGGCGTTCTCCTCGCTTACGGTCACCCGCAGCCAGCCGGCGTGTCGTTCCAACAGGTTCGCCATCAGCTCACGCAGCGCCTCGCCCATGAGCTCTACCAAGCCGAGGGGGCCGCCCCGGTATTCGCGGGCGACCCGCGCCTCGGTGCGAACCGTTTGTGTTTCCAGCACCTGCATTTGCACGAGGTAGACATCATCGACTTTGTTGAGGCGGGTCATCACCATGTATTGGGCGCCCAAGGCGCCGCCCAACTCCGCCCAACACCCGACGGTGTCGCAACCAGCCCGCTGGCGCTCGATCTCCTGGGCGAGCACCGCCCTCACTTCGTCGGCGGTGATGGCTCGAAACGGTCCGAGGGTATCGATCTCCTCGGCGATGGCGCTGAGCAGGGTAGCGCTGAAATCGACCGACAAGGCGTGATCGCCGCTGACATCGGTGACGGCGATCGAGATCTCGTCATCGACGGCCATCGCCGTCGTAGGCAACAGAGCGCCAAAGCACGCCAGCGAGTAGGCGAGCACTCCAGAACACAACGGCGCCGCGGGTGTGGTCATGGCCATGGGGTTCCAACACATGGGCAAGGCCGCGGCGACCGACCTGTCACCGACACGCAAATCACCGTCGAAACTCCGTCGCGTGACGGACCCGGCTAATTCAGCCCTTGCCCCAAGAAGAACGATTCGCGCGAACCGAGGGCGGCGCCGGCGACGTCGAGGTTGAACACCCGGCGTACCTCACCCTCCTCGAGCTTGTGGCCGAGCTCGGCGAGGGTGAACATCCCGAAGGCCGCCACCGGCGGAAAGCCATCCTGGGTCGCGGTGCGTAGCTGCGGGACTAACCAGACCCAGTCGCGGCGCAGCTTGCGGTCCTTGTTTTGCTCGACGATGGCGTAGATCGCGGCGACCGCCAAAAATCGCACGTCGGTGCGCGGGTTGTTGAGAAGATTCGCCAGATCCGAGAGCGCCTCGGGTGAGCCGATGTCACCCAAAGCACCGGCGACCCACTCGATGTTCTCGCCGCGGCGGAGCATCGGCAAGAGCAAGTCCACGGATTCCACGTCGGCGATTTGGCCCAGGGCCCAGATCGCGGTGTGCACCGTGTCGCGGTGATTCTCGTTGACGATGTACTTGATGAACGGGACGGCCTCTTTCCAACGGGCGTAGCCGAGCACGAACAGCGCGACGTTCACCGCCGAGGAATCCGGCTGGGCCAAGAGCGGGATGAAGCCCTCGATCAAGGCCGGCTCCCGGGAGCGCCCGATGGCGAACAACGCCGCTTGGCGCTCCGGGCCCATGCCACCCTCGCGGATGATCTTGCTGTGGTTGACCACCGTGGACAGCACCTCCTCGTCGGCGCCGTGGGTCTCGAACAAACGACCCATGGCAACCAAGGCGTCGACCCGCTCGCCGGTGTCATCCTCGCTCAGCGCTTCCACCAGGTCGGGAAAGGCGTCGGTGCCCTGCTCGACCAGGTCGCTGAAGCGATTCTCCGCCCCCCGCTCGAAGAAGGTGCGGTAGAAGTCGCTCACCTTGCGCTTGAGCTTATCCTCCAGGTTGGTCTCGGGCATCGGCATCTGGTGTCACGCCTTCTTCCCCGGCCGGGATCAGTTCGGAGTGGTCGTCGCCTCAGCCTCGCGGACCTTCATGTCCGCGGCGACCGCCGCGTCGTACTCTGCCCGGTTGGCGAAACTGATCAGGTTGCCGTCCTCCATCTCGTAGACGTAGGCGCCGTCCTCGGCGGTCTTGTCCGACAGCGACGAGAACAGGATGGCGGCCTGACGCTCCCACAGCGCGGTCACCAGAGTCCGGCGGGCCTTGTCGGTTAGGTAACCGGCGTTGAGACCCTTGAGGTTGTAGGCAACGTCGCCGTTGACGTCGAGGGCCACCGGCGCGCAGACCCAGTGCTCGTTGCGATAAGCGAAGTCCGGCATGGGATCGAGCGCGATGGCCCGGACCATTTTGCCGGCGTCGTCGCGCTTGATGATGTAACGCACGTCACCGGATGGGCCACCCATGGTGGAGAACTTCATGCGGTAGGTGGTGTAGGTGAAGTCCTTGCCATCCTCGGTCTTGTCGACCGTCTTGGTGGTGTCGAGCCGCACGTACTTGACCGGGTAGTTCCAGACCGCCATGCCCGCCGACGTATCGAAGGTGAATGGCAGACCCATGTCGTCGGTGACGAAATCGTGGATCTTCATCACCGAGTCGTAGGTGGTCTCCTGGGCGGAGCGAACCTGACTGCAAGCGACCGGGTCCTTGGCCTCGAGCTCCTTGCGCTCCCAGCTGCCATCCTTCTTGGCGACCTCGATGGTCTTCTCTTGGTACATCTCGGTCTTGGCGTTGTACCAGTGCTCGGTCACCTTGCCGCCGCCGCCGGCCTCGCGGTGGCTCATCTCCTCTGAGAGCTTGACGAACTCATCCTTGGTCGGGTCGAGACGCACGTTGCTGGTGGTCTCGTAGGGCATGCCCGAGGAGTTGAGGGTAACGTACTTGGTCTTGACGTTCATCTGACGACCCTTGGCGTCGATGGTGATCAAGTCGTTGTCGCGGGAATCGGTCGACACCCAATCGGGATTCGACGCGAAGGTACCGTCGTCGCTCTCCACGTCGCGGCGATAGAGCGACATCGGCTTGTCGATCTGCTTGTTCGGGTCGTCCTTGTCCCACAGGCTGGTGACCTCGGCGTCGATGCGCACCCGGCTATGGCCGGAGGCGAAGGTCAGGTTGAGCCAGTGGCCGCCGTTGTTGCGGTTACCGACGAAGGTGGTGTCGTCCACCCGGGT
>JAUUZB010001065.1 GCA_030590185.1 Deltaproteobacteria bacterium | reverse complement strand
CCTGCAAGAGACTTCCGGCCCGCACGCTCTCGTCCTTGCTAATACCGCGGCTCACCCAGAGGAGCTCCAAAATCCGCTCCGGTAAAACCTCACCGATGGTCGCCGCGCTCTTGAGCATGTCGAGCAGGTAGGGTGGCAGCCGCTCGCAACGGCGGCGCACGAAATCGCGCAGGCGCCGCGGGATGTCGGTAGCAGCTGGGATCTCTACCGCCCGCCAACCACCCTCCCGGTCGCGCTGCAACGCGCCGCTCTCTACCAGGTAGCGCACCATCAGGCTGGCCATCATCGGCGAGCCGTCCCCTCGCGTGGCGAGCAGCTCGGCCACTCCCTCCGGCAGCGCCGGCTGGTCGAGCATGCTCTGGGCCAACGCCTCCAACTCCGCCTCGCCGAGACGTCCGACCGCCAGCTCGGTGATGGGAAGCCCCTCGGCCTGCCGGCCGAACACCGACTTGATGCCGGTTCGGCAGGTCAGCACCACCAACAGCTGGGCGGCGCCGTCATAGGTGTCGAGCACGTGGGTGAGCGCATGGACGGAGGGCGCGTCGACCTCTTGGATTTCCTGCAGGAGCAGCACCAACGGGCGGTCCGGCTCCCGGTCCGCGGCCGCCTCGAGCAGCACGCGTAGGGAATGGGCGATCTCCTGGCGCATGGCCGAGGGGTCGAGCTCCTCGATCATGCTGTCATCCAGCGGTGACTCATCCTCCGGGTTGGGCTCCACGCCGATCAACGCGTTGAGCGTCGGCAACACCCCCGGCAGGGTGGCAGTGGTGGCGGAGCTGGCCGCGAGCGCCGCGAGGTGGCGCTGAACCGTGGCGCTCTGTAACGGCTCGTGGCCGAGACCGAGAATCTGGCGCGCGATGCTGATCAAAGGCCAGTAGGGAGCCGAGGTCAGGGGATGCGGTTGACCGCGCAGCAAGCGGTCCTCAGGAACGCCGATCCGGTCGAGCGCCTCGCGCAACAGAGTCAGCCGCCCGGATCCGGGGCGCCCGCGCAGGCCGATCACCGAGACCTTGCGCCGCGGCGCGCGCAGGGCCGAGGTGAGCTCGCGCAGCAGCGCCTCCCGGCCCACGAACAATGGCTCCTCCACCAGAGCAGCATCCTCCCAGTAGGCGAGCCACCGGGGCTGTTCGGCGTCGAGGGCAAAGGCGTCCTCCGCCTTGCTGACCGGGTGGAGGATGAAGGTGGTGGCGACCAGGCGTTGGATCTCGTCGTCGCACAGGACCTCGCGGCGATCGGCCGCAGCCGCCAGCCCGACCGCGCGGATCAGAGTTGCGCCGATGGCGGTCGGGTAGTGACCGTCGTCGGGCGACGACGTGGACCGATCAGAGGCCTCAGCCTCATCGCCGGCTTCCACCAGTACCGGCCCCCGCGACAACCCGACGCAGGCCTCAACGCCGGCGACCCCAACCAGGGTGAGGGCCAGCTCCAAGGCCGCGGTCACGTCGGCGTCGCCCACCGCCGCCGGCAGGGCCGCACAGATCAACGCCGGGTGATCCATCACCAGGTTGAGTCCAGCCGCCCCCAGCGCGGTGAGGACCTCCTCCCGCCCCTGTTGGCGCTCACTGAGCGCCTCGCCCTCAACCGCAGGGTCGAGCAGGTTGTGCTGCGCGCCGGGGCCGTCGCGAAAGGCGACCGCTAGCACGGTCACGGTCAACAGCTCGCCGGCCTGGGCGTTGAGGATCTCGTTGATGTTGCGGATGATGGTCGGCTCACGCGGGGCCGCCGCCGAGACCGTGGTCACCGCGGTGGTCATCGCGGCCGCCATGCCGGCCGGCACGAAGGCCGGCAGGTCGACCCGCGTCGGGGTGAATCCAGGCATCACCCGAGTGGTGGCCAGATCCGGACGATCGACGTCGGTGGTCTCCCGCGCCCCGGCGATGGCAGGCTTCACCGTCCCAAAGAGGTCGGTGTGCAGCTCCTCAAAGACCTCGGCGACGGCGCGATCAATGGCGGCGGAGGCGAGCTGGGCGATGCGCCGGTTCTCCATCTCCCGAAAAGCCGCCCCGCGGATGGCGGCCGCTAAGCGCACCAGAGCGGTGGCCACCAACTCCGGCTCAATCCCCTCCTCGCGCAGGCAGTGGCGCATCAGCTCCGCGAGGGTCCGATCGTTCTGGATGCGCGCCCGGGAGAGCAGCGCCACGGTCAGGTCGCCGACAAAGGCGTCGCGGTCGAGGTGTCCACCCACCGCGGCTTGCCAACCGGCCTGGTCGAGCGCCGTCCCAACCTGCGCGGTGATCCGCTCGCGGTGCTTGGCGACGGTATCGGCGAGGGACAGCATGGTCGGGCTGTACCCTAACGCAAAAAACGGCCAGCCCCCACCCCAGGCGGGAGCCGACCGTTCAAAGCTATCTGCCCTTCGACGGGCTCAGGACAGGCTCGGGAACAAAGTCTAGAGGCGCTTGTCGACCTCATCGACCAGGCCCTTGACGGCCTTGATGCTGACCTCGAGATCGGCCTTGTCCTTGTCGCTGAGCTTGACGTCGAAGATCTTCTCCACGCCACCGGCGCCGATGACGACCGGCACGCCAACGTAGAGACCATCGATCCCGTACTCACCGTTGCACTTGGCGGCGCAGGGGAAGAGGCGCTTGCGGTCCTTCATGTAGGACTCGGCCATGGAGATGGCGCTCGAGGCCGGCGAATAATAGGCGCTGCCGGTCTTGAGGAGCCCGACGATCTCGCCGCCCGCCTTGCGGGTGCGAGCCGAAATCGCCTCGATGTCCGCCGCGTCCATGAGATCGGCCAGGGGGATACCGCCGACGGAGCAATACTCCACCACCGGCACCATGGTGTCGCCGTG
>JAUUZB010000320.1 GCA_030590185.1 Deltaproteobacteria bacterium | reverse complement strand
ATGGTGACCTTCTTCCTCGTCTTGCTCGGGCTGCTGATCATCGAGCGCTTCGTCGAGCTCGCCATCAGCCGCCGCAACGCCAACTGGGCCTTCGAGCACGGCGGGGTCGAATCCGGTCAGGGCCACTTTCGCGTCATGAAGCTGCTGCACACCGCCTTCTTCGTGGCCTGCGCCGCGGAGGTGGTCCTCCTCGACCGACCCTTCGTGCCCGAGCTCGGCTACGTCGCCCTCGCGGTGGCGCTCGCCTCCCAGGGGCTGCGCTACTGGGCGATCTCAGCCCTGGGCCAACACTGGAACGTTCGCGTCATCGTAGTCCCGGGCGCACTCGCGGTCACCCGGGGGCCGTACCGATTCCTGCGCCATCCCAACTACCTGGCGGTCATCCTCGAGGGGATCGCGGTGCCGTTAATCCACAGCGCCTGGCTCACCGCGGTCGCGTTCACGCTGCTCAACGCGGCCCTGCTCGTGGTTCGCATTCGCTGCGAAGAAGAGGCGCTGGCCGCCCATTGTAACTACGACGCGCGGCTCGGCGATCGCCACCGCTTTGTCCCAGTCTTTGGCCAAGGGAGTGAACCATGAGTCGCCAAGACGTTCTCGAAGGCGTGCGCCGAGTGCTGCGCGATCAACTGTCGGTAAACCGGACGGTGGAGCTCGACACGGATCTCGGCCGGGACCTACAGCTCGACTCCCTCGCCCAGCTCACCTTGGTGGTGGAGCTCGAGAATCACTTTCGGATCTGTTTCGAACCGGGTGACGACGCGGGCGTGGCGAGCATCGGTGACCTGGTCCAGTTGGTGCATCAGCTAGTGGCGCAGAGGGCATGACCAACCCGGCCCCAGAGACCCTCAGCCTGCTGCTCGCCCGCGCCGCGGCGTCAACCCGGACCGTTCGTTTCCTCGACCGTCACGAGCGCGCCGAGTCGATTTCATATGCCGAGATCCACCAGCGCGCCTCAGCCTTCGCCGGTGGCTTGGTCGACCTCGGCCTGGCGCCCGGCGATCACGTCGCCCTGATCCTACCGACCGCGCCGAGTTTTTTCGACGCCTTCTTCGGAGCGCTCGCGGCCGGTCTGGTGCCGGTTCCGCTCTACCCGCCGGTGCGCCTCGGCCGGCTCGCGGAATACCACGCCCGAACCGCGGCCATGCTGACCGCCTGCGGCGCGCGGCTGGTCCTCACCGACGCTCGCATTCGCCGGGTGCTCGGTCCGAGTATCGAAGCAGCGCGGCCGGAGCTCGGTTGTCTGACGGTAAACGATGTCGAGCGCCGACCGCTTCCCCTGGTGGCGCGCCGTGCCGATGATCTCGCCTTCATCCAGTTCTCATCCGGCACCACGGTCGAGCCCAAGCCGGTCTGCCTCACCCACCGTCAGGTCCTCGCCAACGTCACCGCCATCCTCGACGCCATCACGACGGTCCACCCGGAGGGTCCGGAGCTCACCCATTCCGCGGTGAGCTGGTTGCCGCTCTACCACGACATGGGGCTCGTCGGTTGTTTGCTCGCCGCGGTCGCGCACCAGGGGGATCTAACCCTGATCCCGCCCGAGGCGTTCGTGGCCCGCCCGGCGATCTGGCTACGCGCCATCTCGCGCTACCGCGCCACGATCAGTCCAGCACCCAACTTTGCCTACGCCCTGTGCGCCGATCGCGTCACCGACGCCGAGCTCGAAGGCGTCGACCTGAGCAGCTGGCGCGTGGCGCTGAACGGCGCCGAGCCCGTGACCCCGACCGTGTTGCAACGCTTCGTCGAGCGCTTCGCCGGACACGGATTGCGACCCGACGCCCTGACGCCGGTCTATGGTCTCGCCGAGGCCACCCTGGCCGTGACCTTCAGCGCCCTCGACCGTCCATTCGTGTGGCGGGCCTTTGACCGCGCCGCCTTGACCGACGAGGGGATCGCCCGCCCGGCGCGGGACGGGGAGAATGGCCTGACCTTGGTCAACCTCGGTCGGCCCCTCGCTGGTTTCGGCTTGCGCATCGCCGATGACGAAGGCGCGCCCCTCGACGATGGCCTCCTCGGCCGGGTTTGGGTTCGCGGCCCGAGCGTCATGGACGGATACTTCCAGCGACCAGCGGTGACTGCGGCTGCCTTCCCTGCGGCGGGTTGGCTCGATACCGGCGACACTGGGTTCCTCCACGACGGCGACCTCTACCTGTTCGGTCGCGGCAAGGACCTGGTCATCCTGCGCGGCCGCAACCACGCGCCCCAAGAGATCGAGCAGTGCCTCGACGATGTCGATGGCGTGCGGATCGGCTGCTACGCGGCGGTTGGGATTGTACCGGAGGGCGCCGACGGCGAAGAGTTGCTGGTCCTGGTGGAGCGGGGCCGAAGCCCACCGCCGGATGCGCTGCTCAGCGACCGGGTCAGCCGACGCATCAGCGGACAGCTCGGGTTGGTTCCATGGCAGGTCGTCCTGCTCGCACCTGGCACCCTGCCGCGCACCTCGAGTGGAAAAATCCGCCGGGGCGAGGCGGCGAAGCGTTTTCGAGACGGTACCCTGCACCCACCCGCAGCGGTTGGCGGGTGGCGAATGTTTCGGGAGATGTTGCGCTCGCGTCGGAGCATGGCGCGGGCGACGCGTGAGACGTGATTACATCTTCAACGCCAGCGTCGTAGGCACGTTTGGGCACGGCGTTGCCGTGACTCGAGTGGCCAAGCCCACGAAGCTGGTCGCCGGTCTCAGGTTTCATCCCCGAGACGAATGATCGAGCTGGCAACCAAATCCATGTCGTCGATCGAACCGACGAGCGCGTCATGGAGCCTCTCTCGACCTATCTGCGCCTCAAAGGCTCTGAGCTCCGAGCCCTTCAGGGCACCGCTTCCGGCAACCAAGCGTAGGGCTCGGTCAAAAACGAATTCCGCAGCCTCGCGGGCAAACAGCCGAGCGCTAGCGAGGCGCGCCCCTCCATCCGCCTCGCCCACCGCGGCGACGGCTCGCGCGTGAGCCGCTGCCACTTCCACGTAGGTGATCATCTCGGCCAGCTCGAAGCGCAGGTGCTGTTGCAGGGTTAGACGCGCAGCCAGCACAACCGGCAGGGTCGCGGTGAGAGCTTGCGCCGCAAGGGCGACGATGTGGGCGGGGTGCTCTCGTCGGCCGCCAGCGAGCGCGCTGAGCTCCTCGGCGAGGTCGGCGTAGTTCCGGAACTTGCTCTGGCGGGACTCCCGCCACCGCTCCCGGCTGATGAGCCCCTGAAGCGTCTCGCTCGTGCCTTCGTAGATCGTCGTCACCCGGACGTCACGTTTGAGTCTCTCGACGTGGAGCTCACGCATGAACCCATGTCCGCCAAGAGCCTGGATAGCGTCATCGGCGAGTCGGTTGGCCACCTCACTGGCATACAGTTTGGCAACGGCCCCCTCGGTCCCCAAACCTTCATCACCGGCATCGAGCTTCCGGCAGGTATCTTCAATGTACGCCTGGACCGCATCGAGACGGACCGTGTGGGGAACCAAGAACTTGTGGGTGTAGCCTTGTTTCTCCGCGAGGGGCGTCGCGAATTGCACGCGCTCCTTGGAGTAAGCCACCACGTGGCTCAGCGCTGCTCTACCAACCCCAACCGCCATAGCGGCAACCATGAGCCGGGTGTAGGCAAATACCTTCGAGGCTTGCGCCAAGCCCAATCCCTCGGCGCCACCGACGAGCTGCGCCACCGGGACAAAGACATCTTCCAGGATGACCGGACCGGTCCGTGAGGTGCGAATTCCGTGCTTATCTTCCGGCGGCCCAAACGACAGGCCGGGGGTGCCATTTGGCACCAAGAAGAAGGAGGGTCCCCCGGGAGTGAGACTCAAAATAGTGTACAGATCAGCGACGCCACTATTGGTGATAAACTGCTTGGTCCCGTTCAACCGGTACCCAACCAGGACACCCTCTTCGCGGACGGGTTCGGCATTGGTGGTGATGGCGCCGACCTCACTGCCGGCTTGGGCTTCAGTTACTCCGTATCCGACGATGAGACCATCGGCGGCAAATCGTCCGAGCCAGGTGTCCTTTTGTTCCTCGGTGCCGCCGACCAGCAGAGGATCGAGACCGAGGCCAATGGCGAGGAATGACGTGGCCAAGCTCAAATCCATGCCGGCCATCTCGACGGTGATGCGGTAGGACTCAAAGGTACTGCAACCGAGCCCGCCGCGCTGCTCGGGCAGGAAGACGAGATGCAAGCCGATCTCCGGACTCAGCAGGAGCCTGAGGAGATCATCTGGATAGGTCGAGTCGTTTTCCCGTGCGAGGATCGCGGTGGGATCGAGGTGATGTTGAGCGAACCGTTGCAGGGTCTCGACGACAAAATCTGCTGCATTGGAGTCGTCCACCGCTGCTGTCATGGGGCGCCGACTAGCAGAGAAGGGGCCGGGGGACAACCGAACGAAGAGGTAGAACCCTGCTAGATCCCCGCGATCTGTCCATCCACTACGCGGCCGGTCTGCAACTTCATCTTCGCCTTATCGGCTGCGTCGCGTGCCTTGAGCTCGTCGTTCTTCTCGATGACGTACTCATTGATCACGAGCATGTCGATCTTGGTGCCGAGGAAGCAGCGGATCGCATCTTGCGGCGTGTTGACGATGGCTTCGCCCTTGATGTTGAAGCTCGTGTTCAACACTAGCGGCACGCCGGTGATGTCTTTGAAGGCGCTGATGAGCTCGTGGTAGCGCGGGTTATCCTTCTCATCGACCGTCTGCACCCGAGCGCTGCCATCGACATGAGTGATAGCCGGAATCTGCTCGCGCTTGTCGTCACGCACCGGCATGACGAACAGCATGTACGGGCTCTCTTTGAGACCGGTCATGTCGAACCACTCGTTGGCATCTTCGAGCAGGCATGACGGAGCAAAGGGACGGAAGCCTTCGCGCATCTTGACGGCGTGATTGACGATGTCCTTCATGTCGTCGCTGCGCGGATCGGCGACGATGCTACGGTTGCCGAGGGCGCGGGGGCCCCACTCCATACGACCGTGGTACCAACCGATGACCTTGCCGTCGGCGATGGCCTGGGCTGTCTTCTCGAAGAGGTTCTTCGGTTTGCTGACCTCGATCTGGCTCGCGTATTCCTCGAGGGCCTTCTCGACCATCTCTGGACCATGGCCGGGTCCGAGGTAGACCTGACGCCCTGTCTTACCGACGACCCGCGGCTGCTGCAGCACGCTGTGGTAACCGTAAAGCGCGGCGCCAAGGGACGTGCCGGCGTCGTGGGCGGCCGGTTGAATCCACACGTCGTCGAACATGCCGCTGCGGACGAGCTTGCCGTTCATGGAGCAGTTCAACGAGACACCGCCGGCGAGGCAGAGCTTCTTCTGGCCGGTGTCGTCACGCAAACGCTGGAGCGTATCGAGCAGGCTGCTTTCGAGGATGGACTGCAGCGCCGCGGCGATGTCCATGTGCTCTTGCGTCACCGGCTCGCCCTTTTTGCGCGGCGGACCGAGGTGACGAACCATGTCGGAGGGGTAGAACTTTTGGTGCGGCGCAAAGGCGTCGCGAAACATGAGGTAGAAGATGAGCTCCGGCTTCGTGTCGAAGGTACCATCGCTACGAGTGGACACCATGGTCTCGAAGAAACCCTGGTAGCGGTCTGGCTTTCCGTAGGGCGCTAGACCCATGACCTTGTATTCGTCGTGCTGGGCAAAACCGAGATACTTGGTGATGAATTGGTACAGATAGCCGAGGCTATTGGGGGCGAAGGTTTTATTAATGTAGTTGAACTCGGTGCCCTTGGCGGTGAGGGCCAGGCTGGAGATCGCTTCACCCTGAGCATCAACCGTGAAGACGAGCGCCTCGTCGAAGGGAGAGGCGTAGAAGGCGCTGGCGGCGTGGCAGGTGTGATGCGGAATGGGTT
>JAUUZB010001062.1 GCA_030590185.1 Deltaproteobacteria bacterium | reverse complement strand
GCCCCGCCGCGTATGTCGAGAGGATCGCCGAGGTCTACCTGAACGGCTCGCCCATGCCTGCCCTGTTCAACGACGACGTCTATGTCCCGGCCCTGCGCAACGAATACGAGACGACCCTAGGGGACGCCAGAGACTACTCCATCGTCGGCTGCGTGGAGCCGGTCGCCTCCGACGACCACTTCGCCAACACGGACGCCGCCAACGTCAATGTCGTGCTGCCCTTCCTGCAGGCGCTCGAGGGGGACAGGACACCTCTGTGGAGGCGGGGCGGACTCCATCAGCTCGACGAAAAAGTGCTCGACCTTCTGCGCTCCATGTTTGGAGAAGGGCGTATCGGCAAGACCCTACGGGTGGGAAATCGCGCTGTGTCGCGCGCCCTCGGCCGTCTAAAGAAGCTGCGGCACAGGGGCAATGGTGCGCCGGCCCATGGCAACCCTCCAGCGACCATGGACGAGCTGATGGAGCGTTTTCAAGAACGCTTGAATGAGCTGGTGCGTGATGTGTTGGCTGACCAACAGAGCATCGAGATCGCCCTGGCGCAGAGCCTGACCACGCCCTTGGCTTCGTCGCTGTACCGGGGTTGCGTCGAGAGCGGCAAGGACGTGTATGAAGGTGGGACCACCTTCAACACCAGTGGCATCCAGGCGGCGGGGGTGACCGATGTCGCCGACTCCCTGATCGCCATCGACGAGGTCGTCTTCAAGAAGGGGCTCTACTCCCTCGCCGAGGTGATCGAGGCGCTGGACACCAACTTCGAGGGGGAGCGTCACCGGCAGATACGCAAGGAACTGCTCGCCGCTCCCAAGTTCGGCGACGACTCATCGACCGACGCGCACCATTGGGTCAATCGCGTGTTGGAGCTGTATGTGAATGCGCTGCGTGGCACAAAACACGACAACCGTGATGGGAAATACGTCGCCGGGTACTACGGTCTGAACGTGAACATGGTCTATGGGCGTAAGACCCCGGCCTTGCCGTCGGGCCGGTTACGCGGCGTGCCGCTCGCCAACAGCATCTGCCCCCATTTCGGTATGCAGATGGTCGACCTGACCTCGGCGCTCAACGCCGTCGCCAAGGTCGACTTTGCCAAGTACGCGCCCAACGGTACCACCCTCACCTCGACCATCGACAGCGGGCTCTTTCCAGGTGAGTCCGGACGCCAAAACCTAGCGGCGCTGATCCGCGGCTACTTCAACCAGGGCGGCATGCAGTTCCAGCCCAACCTCATCGACCGCGAGATCTTGCTGGACGCGTACCACAACCCTGGCAAGCACAAGGATCTCGTGGTGCGCATCGCTGGGTACTGCGCCTATTTCGATGACCTGTCGGATGAGCTCAAGCGGGAGATCATCAACCGCTCGTACTACACGGCGGTTGCCAACTGACAACCCCGCGAGGTATGCGATGGGCATGACCCAACTGGAAATGAGAGCGCCGGCACCGGCCACCTGCTGAGGCCCACAGCCGGTCGCGGTCCGCGACCCGATTGATGAAAATGTGGCGGGCTTCGTGCGCTGGCACGACACCCCGGTCGGCCGCGTCCCGGTGATCTCCACCGAGCTGCACTTCGACGACCACCTGGGCTCGGCCAAGGCCCGCTGGGGCATCGGCCGGATGACCTATCGTGTCCCTGCCGGGCTCTACGCCTTTGGCTCCCCCGGTCCCGAGGATCCGGTCTTGGTCACGGCCAATTACAAGATGAGCTTCGACCAGGTCCGTTCTCATCTCGGCGGGCGCAACCTGTGGTTGGTCGTGCTCGAGACCTTCGGCATCAACGTGTGGTGCGCGGCGGGCAAGAAAACCTTTTCCACCGATGAGGTCGTGGCCCGGGTAGAGGCGGTGCGTCTCAGCGAGGTGGTAACCCACCGGCGACTGGTGCTCCCGATGCTCGGCGCCGCCGGGGTGGCCGCCCACGAGGTGGAGCGCCGCAGCGGCTTTAGGGTTCGCTACGCCGGGATTCGCGCCGGGGATCTCCCTGCCTATTTTGATACCGGCGGCAAGGTCACGCCGGAGATGCAAGAGCTCACCTTTCCGCTGTGGGAACGGCTCGTCCTCTCGCCGGTCGAGCTCGTCCAGGGGTTTCGCAAGGCGTTGCCCCTCATGTTGATCGCCTTTGTCGCCGGTGGGGTCGACGTCGCCGGTACCTTCGCGCTCGATTGGCGCGCCGGCCTCGTGCCGGCAGGGGCGGTGCTCAGCGCCCTGTTGGGCGGCGCCGTGGTCGTGCCGGTGTTGTTGCCTTGGCTTCCGAGCCGCGCCTTCTCCATCAAGGGCGGGCTCGTCGGCTTGGTGGTGGCCGCGATCGTCGTCCACCTGTTCGGCGCCGGTTGGGGGTGGCCACAATGGGCCGCCTGTTTCCTCATCCTCCCGGCGCTCACCGCCTTCGTGGCGCTCAACTACTCGGGCTGCACGCCCTACACGGCGGTCTCCGGCGTAAAGCTAGAGATGCGCCTGACGCTGCCGGTCGTGACCGTCGCTCTGGTCGCCGGCATGGCCGCCTGGATCGCCGGGCTGGTCGTGGGGGTGCTCTAATGCGTGGCTTTGCCCATCTCAGAAATGTCTCGACCCTGGCCCTCGATCGCGACCGTTGCGACGGTTGCCGAATGTGCATCAAGGTCTGCCCGCATCACGTCTTCGCCATGAAGGACAAGCGCGCCGAAATCATCGCCTTCGACGCCTGCATGGAGTGTGGAGCCTGCGAGCTGAACTGCGCGCCGGGCGCCATCGCGGTGGAGAGCGGCGTGGGCTGCGCCTCTGGCCTCATCAACGAGTGGTTCCAGAACCGCGGCGCTCCCAAGGCGGTGGGTCCGGG
>JAUUZB010000249.1 GCA_030590185.1 Deltaproteobacteria bacterium | reverse complement strand
TTCTCCTACTGCGAGGCAAGCGGTGACTGCGCCGGCAGCCCCTACGGTGAATTCTGCCTCACGGGTGACGAAAGGTGCGTCGAGTGCCTCGTCAACACCACCTGCGACGAAGCCATCGGTGAGGTGTGCGACACCGAAACCCACACCTGCGGCATTCCGCCGGAGTGTGCCGAGCACGGTGACTGCACCACCGATCCCAACGAGACGCTGTGCGATCCCACCAGTTACCTCTGTGTCGAGTGTCTCGAGAGTACTGACTGCGTCGGTGTTGAGGATGTGTGCGACACCACACACGGCCTCTGCGTCGAGTGCCTCGCCAGCGATGACTGCGCCGACACGAATGAGGTGTGTGACACCACGAACGACGTCTGCGTCGGATGCCTCGTCGAAGAGGACTGCGCTGGCGCGGACTGGGCGTGCTTCCCCGGCTACAACTGCTACTACGCACCGCTATGCACCCAGGACGCCGACTGTGCTGGTGAATCCGTTGGGACCTGCAACCCCGACACCGGCAGATGCAGCGAGTGACCCGTGGTGTCGCCCTAGTCAGCTAGGGCGCTCGCGCCCGAGCCGCAGCCAGACCCGCTCCACCCGAGCAAAGACCTCCGCCCAGGTGAAGGCGGAGAGATCGGCCAACGCCGGACCGCGTTCGTCAAAGAGCGCCAGGCCGCGGGCCAGGGCCGCCGCTAGGTCGTCAATGAAGGCCGGGAGATCCTCGGGGTGGGGGACGTCCACGTCATGCAGCCGTGGGAGCGGCACCCGGATCAAGGACTCACCGAGCAGACCCGCGAGCTCATCAGCGACCCCGGGCAGATCGGTGCAGACCGCCCAACACCCGCAGGCCAACGCCTCCACCAACACCAGGGGCAAGCCTTCGGAGAAGGAGGGCAGCACGAACACCTGGGCCCGTCGCAACAATTCGGCCAGGGCCAGCTGATCGATCTGGCCATGCATCACCACGCAGGGCATATCCGCCATGCGGACGCGCAACAGCTCGGCCTCTTCCCCGGCGCCGCTGCCCGCCACCTGCAGGGTCAACCCCGGCCACTGGTTCGCCAAGCGCTCGACCGCGTCCAACAGCCAGGGCAGACCCTTGGCGTGGCTGTACTTGCCCACGTAGACCAGGGTCGGAGCGTCCACCGACCCGCGACCGCGGCCGTGGAAAATCTCCTCACGATACCCGGCCCCCACTACCTCGATGCGGTCCACGTCGAGCCCGAGCTCACGGGCATACCTCCCGGCGTGCTCACGATGGAGCACCACCAACCGCTCGCAGCGTCGCAGACCGGCGCGCACCTCATCGGCGAGATGCGGGCAAAGCGCCAACTGGCGCAGGCCGGTACCGTGGCCGTGGATGACCACTGGGATCTCACCTGCGACCTCGGCCACGGCCGCCGCCACCAGCCAGGCGTGGTGGACGTGGATCACCCGTGGCTCAAATTCCTCCACGACCGTTGCCAGGTGACCCCGCCAGGCCTCACGATATTTCGCCAGCATCTCCGGGGTCATGGCCGAGAAGACGGTGCTCCGGTACGGCATGACGTCGCTCATCCCCGGAACAGCGAACGACACATCAGCCTTGGGCCCACCAAAGGTCAACGGACGCACCCGTGCCGTGGGCAAGCCACCCACCTCCGGCACCGGCTCGCCAACCGGCAGCCCAGCGACTACCACCTGCTCCCACCCTTGGTCCGCGGCGCAACGCACCAGCGCCTCGAGGGTCACCCCGCTGCCGGTGAGGGATGGCCGCTGGGAGAGGACGTGCAGGACCCTGCCTTTGCTCATCGCGGCGCCTTTATCCCCCAGCCGGGATGACGTACCAAGGACTGGAGACCATGCGCCTGCTCCTCGCCAGCCTGCTGCTGATGCAAGTCACCGCCTGCGCCGCCCCGGGCCGGCTGCGGGTGGTGATCGGCCCAGGGTCGATTCAAGAAAACCTAGCTGAGAGCTTCCCGCTCGCCGGGGACCTCGGCTTCGCCCGCCTCGAGCTGACGGATCCGGAGCTCCTACTCGAGGAGGGCGCGGATCGGGTGGGCCTGCGGCTCCACGTACGGGTGACGATGGCGATCGTGGTGATGGAGGGGACGGTCGCGGTCGAGGGCGAGCTGCGCTACCAAGCGGAGGAGGCCACCTTCTACGTCGACCGGCCCCGGGTGTTGGAGCTCGAGATGCCCGGCATCCCGGTGGAGCAGGTGCCCGAGATCCTCACGACCATCAACGACCTTCTCGCCACCATGCTGCCCAAGGTGCCGGTCTACCGCCTGGAGGAGGGCACCACCCGGATGCTGCTGCGTTCCATCAAGGTGGAGAACGGCGCGCTGGTAACCGAGCTAGGGATCTGAATCGGCGGGGAACGTAGGACAGCGACTACGTCGCCGCGTGCCGAAGACGAGCGATGCTCACCGTGCTGTCGTCGCTCTTGATGCCACGCTCAAACAACCAGCCCAGGGGCTTTGCCAGCGGAGTGCCCGAGATGAAGTTGGAGAGGTCGCCGCCCCCCAGGAAATCCGCCGGCTCGTGCCAACCCGGGTAGAGAGCCGCGTCTGTTGCCGGCAGCGTGCCATTGGCCAGCCGATAGGCCCAAGCCCCAGTGGCCTCGTTCTCGGCTCTGGCCATGACGATACAAGAATGGCCGCCGAGCCCCCCTGGCTTGTTGAAAATGATGATGTCGCCGCACTCCAACGTGGGTGGTCGTTCGCTCAAATCGGCATCGGTCAGCAGGTGACCCACGTCGTGATGCTGGCCCACAAAGATCTTGGTGCTGGTAGTTCGGAAGAACTCCTCGATCTGCTCGTCGGTTTCCGCGCTCGAGCAACTCGGGCTCAACCCCACACCCAGCTCGTCGAGCGCGGCGTAGTCCTCGCCCAGCAGGAGAAACTCAACCCACAGACGCAAACAGACGTCCATACAATCCTGGCTGGCGAGGGTGGTGAGATCCAACCTTCCCTCGGAGGTCAGTGTCTTCGCGTAGTTGTACCGGCGGATGTCGATGCCTCGCTCCCAGCCGGCAACCAACCCCATCATTTCGGCGTTGCTGAAGCGATTGCCGAGGGTATCCTTTGAGACGCGGTCGCCGGTCAGCACGGCCAGCAGCAGGGACCGTCTGATCTTCTTCATCATGCTGTCGATCGCTTCCGAGGTCGGCATCTTCTCGTTGAGGAAGCGCTGCACCGCGGGACCAAACTCCAACAACGCCTCGTCTGGGGAAACGGGGAAGCTCTCGAGGAAATGGCCGATCGTTGCTGGGTTGTCAGAACGCACCACGGCAAAGCCCTCGGGGGGCGGTTGCAAGGACCAAGCAGGGACCTTTGGCGATGCGTCGTTGTTGGGCCGCGTCACTCGGTGGTACGGGTTCGCGACGCTGGTCTGGCCGCCCGTTGCGGCGAGCACCTCGCTCATGAATCGACCCACCGCCGCACGCTGCCCCTCGGTGGACTTACCGGCGACTGTTTTCAATAGCTCGTCGGCCCCGTGGCGCCTGAGCGTGCTGCGGCTGAGCTCGCTCCGCTCCGTCCTCTCGACCGTGTCGGCGGCGCGGAGGCCCCGCGGGGTCTCTTCCGGATGGACCTCAGTCGTGGCCGAGCCCAACTCCCCGCTGCCCTGGGCGTGGCTCTCGTGCGGTTGGTTGGCGGGGAGGGTACCGGTAGCCCCGTCGAGTTTCACGCCCATCGTCATGCCCTCGATGACACCCTACACAGTTACATCCTGATAGTCAGCCAGTTCTTGCCGCTCAGATAGCGCTTCACGAACGCGTCGAGCAGGGACCGGTCACCACTCAGCTGCAGCAGCATCGGCTCAGCCGGCAACCTGCCGCTGTCGAGCGCGGCGCGGGCGTCCACCTCGCCCACTAGCAATTGCGCGTCGTCCTCCTCCGACGGTTCTAGCGCAAAACCTGCGTCACAGGATTTCCCAAAGCTCGCACGCCACCACAGCGCTCCGTCGCGTCCCATCACGCCGACCGCCAGCTTGCCGGTGAACCCCGCCGGCGCTGAATCCTGGGCGACGTAGGTATCGAGCAAGGTAAGGAGAAGAAAGCCGGGTTCCGTGGCGAGCTGGCCGATGACCAGGGCGTGCAGATCCTCGTTGCCCAGTGTGCCGGCATCATCCATGTGGGCTATCCGTATGGCGCGATGGGGCTCAGTGCGCGTACGTCAAGTCGTTGTTGATTCCATCATTATAGCTGATAGCCCCCGGGAGCAGCGTAGACAAATGCCAGCGCGAGGCCTACCAACGGGAGGCCTCGGCCTACAGAATCGCCTGCCGGATTGGTATCGGTTTATTTGCGGAGGCCGTGAACCGGCCGATTGGATCGAGCGCTGGCCCTCCCCCGGGCCAGAACCGTCAACTGTCCTTGGGACCGAACAGCTCGCCAGCAACTTCCTTCCAGCTCTCCGCCGGGAGTTGACTCGCCACGCCCTCGACCGGTGCGCCGCCATCGGCGAGGGTCTGCCCGAGCTCGGGCGCGGCGTTGGTCTGCAGCAAACCCTTGAGCCGCTCGAGCTCCTTGTGGACCCAGGCGGACACTTCCTCACCGACGCTCATCCCGCGCAGGGCCGGCGCGAGGCCAGTGGCCGTGATCTCGTACAGCCATCCGCGACCAAAGGGATCGAGGCGCAGGGTGGAGAGGAAATGGTCGATGGAGCGATTGACCTCGGTGATCGTGCCATCGATGGGCGAGAGCAGGGTCACCTTTCTGTCCTCGGTCTTGAGGACCGCCATCACGTCACCGCGACGAAGCTCTTCGCCCGCGCTAGCGAGCTCGACCGCGCGGATGGGGCCGAGCAGAGCCGCGCCGAGTCCATCGCCGCCCACGCGCAGGGTCTCGCCCGACTCGACCCGCGCCCAGGTGTGGTCTGCAGCCACAAAGGCCGTGCTCGGGATCCGCGCCGGGGGCCAGGACATGGCCGAGGGCACCCGGCCATCCGCATAGAGGCTGCTCTCAGCGTTTCGCTCCTTGCGCCATTGGATCACAAACTCGACCGAGAGGATAACGATCATCATGGAGACGGCAATGAGAATAGCCATGGTTACGGACTCCTAAATCCCGGCGGACCGGCGCCCAGGTACATCCAGGGAGCCGATGGCCGACCATAGGGTGAGCAAGAACCAGGCCAGATGGGGAAAATGACCCCGCCCCAAAAAAGTGACTACCGGGCGGATAGTTCGGGGAGTACCTCGCGTGTCCCGCCCATGGGAATTCGTGACGCTGTCGAGAAACTCGACAACGGGCCAGGCGCCGGGTGAGCTGATGATGGATTTCCGCATTTATCACAGCGACTTAGAGATGTCGTCGAATTCCCCACCAGTTGTCGAAAAATTCCACAGCAAACCTGGAGGTTGAACGGCCACCGGGTTTCGGGGCGTCTCGGTGATGGCGAGGGTCGCGACCTAGACCGGGATGTTGACGAACAGGGTCGTGCCCTGACCCGGCGCCGACTCAATCGCCACCGAGCCCCGGACCAAGGTCGCCCGCTCGCGGATGCTGTGGATGCCGAGCCCACGACCGCCCGCGTCGCCCTGCTCGACACCATCGACGTCGAAGCCGCAGCCATCATCCTCGATGATTGCCCGGACCTGACCGTCGATGCGCTCCACGATCACGCTCGCGGTCTTGGCCGCCGCGTGCTTGGCGATGTTGGTCAAGGCCTCCTGGACGATCCGATACAGGGTAGTCTCCACCGCGTGGGGCAGGCGATGGGTGGAGTCGACCCCGCGCATGTGCACGTCGACCGAGATACCGTGGCTGTCGGCGTACTCATCGGCAAAACGCTCCACCGCCGCGCCGAAGCCGAGATCATCTAGGACGCTCGGGTGCAGGCCCCGCGCCAACCGTCCCACCTCGTCGAGGGTGCGGGCGGTCAACTCGCGCAGGGTGTCGAGCCTCTCCTTGGCCTCACCCACCGAGACCGCCTGCTCCAAGGACCGCAGGCTGACCAGCAGGGAGGTCAAGGCCTGGCCCGTGCCGTCGTGCAGCTCCCGGGCGATGCGACGGCGCTCCTCGTCGGTGGCGGACAAGACACCTTCAATGAAGCGGTTTCGCAGCCGCTCGCTCTGCTTGCGCTCGGTGATGTCGCGTAGGGAGCCGGCCATCCGGGTGATCTCCCCGGTTGCGCTGCGCGCCGCTTGGCCCCGGATGTTGAACCAGTGAAAGGTGCCGTCGAAGATCCGCAGCCGAACCTCCACGTCGAGGGGGGCGCGGCCCTCGACAAAGGCGGGCATCTCCGCGATCAGCCGCTCATGATCCTCCGCGTGCATCAGCTCCTGAACATCCGCGCGGCCGGTGACGAGATCCGCGAGGCCGTCGAAGCCGAGCAACTCGAACAGGCGGGAGGAAAAGAAGACCTCGTCGGTGGCGAGGTTCCACTCCCAGATACCGTCGTTGGCGCCCTGGGTCGCGAGGGCGTAACGTTCCTCGCTCTCCCGCAGCCGCGCCTCGGCCCCCCGGCGTACCTCGATCTCGGTCTCGAGCTCCCGTT
>JAUUZB010001057.1 GCA_030590185.1 Deltaproteobacteria bacterium | reverse complement strand
GCACAAACGCTGGGGAAAACCTGGCGACCAGGGGCAGAGGCTCGCTATAAGAAACCTGTGGGGTCAAACTCGAAACACATTTTTGCCATCGGTGACATCCACGGATGTGCCAATGAGTTGCGCCAGCTCCTCGACAGCCTGCCGACGACCCCCGACTCCACCTTGGTCTTCCTCGGCGACTACATCGATCGCGGGCCGCGCTCCAACGACGTCATCGAGCAGATCATGGCGGCGCGGGAGCGTTGCCACGTTGTCACCCTGATCGGCAATCACGAATCGATGCTGATCGACTTCCTGGAGGACCCGCATTCCAGCCGCGCCGGCACCTTCTTCTACAACGGCGGCGGCGCCACCCTCGCCAGCTACGGCACCGGCAACGGTGACTTCGAAATCCCCCCGGAGCACATCGAGTTCTTCAACAACCTGCAGCTCACCTGGCAGACCGACGATTACTTCTTCGTGCACGCCGGGGTGCCGAACGTGCCCCTCGAGGATCTCGACCCAGAGCCCAACCGCAACTACCTGCTTTGGACGCGCAAGCCGTTCCTCGACAGCACCTTCGCCTGGTCGAAGCTGGTCATCCACGGTCACACGCCCCACCCGCAGGTAGAGGTCCGCCCCAACCGGATCAACATGGACACGGGCTGTGTGCTCGGGAACCGGCTCTCCGCCATTGAGCTGCCCGCCCGCCGCGTCCACGCGGTCAAGTCGGCGCGCAAGCCCGGCCAGACCTACCTCAAATCGAGCGACTCCCGCCGCCAGGCCGTGCGCTTCCCCGGCGCCATCCCGGTCCATATCCGCAGCGGCGACGTGCGCGCCGAGCTCGAGACGCTCAACCACAACGAGTTTGGTATGTTCTGCCGCGACACCTCCGACACCGACGTCCCGGTGGTCAAGAAGGGCGCGGTCCTGCACGGCATCATCGCGCCGGACACCGAAGCGCCGGTCGAGTTCGAGGGCCAGGTGATCCGCTGCCACCTCGAGGAGGACGGCATCTACTACGCGATCAAGATCATCAGTCTGGTGGATGAGGAGCCCGAGGTACTCGGGCCGGCCAGCGTCTAGCTCGGCTCGGTCGCCGTGCCTCGAGATCCGTTCGCGCTGGGCCTGTCAAAGCGCGCCTCTGGCTAGCCCCTACTTCGCCGAGCTCTCGAATCGGCGGGCAAAGGCGGCCGCGCCAAGAGGCGCGCCGGTGACCTTCTCGGTTAGCTCGTCCCAGCGGTAGCGATTTCCCGGGGCAAAGACCTCGCGCGACAGGAACGCACCCACCTTCGGGTCACCGACGTAGACCGTCTCAAATGGCGCGCTCCCGCTCCGCCCGGCGATCGTTTCGTGTACCTGGGAGGCGAACAGCTCCCCCATCATGTAGTTGTGGTAGTAGACCGGCACGATCACCAGGTGGATCTTGCTGGCGTAGTCGGGCGCCTCCCGCCCCGGGGGCCGGGTGAGCCCCTGGTATTTTTCCACCAAGTCCCACCACAGGGCGCTCAGGTCCTGGTTCGGATCCCGATAGAGCTCACGCTCGAAGCGCAACATCACCTGGGCCCAGCGAGAAAACTGCAACGGCGCAAAGGCGAGGTAGGCCTTGGCCTCCGGCAGAACCCGGGCCTGGGTGTCGCTGTCGATGAGCGTCATCGCCTCGGCCCAGTGAGGATTCGCCACCAGCCGGTCGAGCATCATCGCGATCCCCTCGGTGGTCAGGGCGTGCGATTGGGTGCGCAGGAGCCATGGTAGATCCGGCGCGATCCGTGCGTCGTACACGGCATGCCCCAGCTCGTGGACCATGGTGGTCTGCCAGTCGAGACCCGGGACGATGTTGGCGATCACTCGCACGTCGCCGAGGCGATCGATGTCAGCGGCAAAGGCGTGGGGGGTCTTGCCCTCCTTCTCGTACAGATCGCTGCGCTCGATGATCGCCGCGACCTCTAGCCCGATCCCCTCGTAGAAGCTCCGGCACAGGGCGAGGGTGTCCTGGTTTTTATAAATCGCGTCGAGGCCGGTGTCGTACACCGCGGGCGGCTCCTGGAAGAACGGATTTTGGTAGTGCCAGGGCATCAACGCCCCGGCGGCGATGCCGAGGCGCGCGGCGAGGCGGCGGTCGACCTCGGCCTTGTGGCGCAGGAACGGCTCGCGGGTCAGGGCGTCGAGCTGGTCGAACAGGGCCAACAACGCTTCCTCGTCCTGCTCACTCTCGGCGATTCGCAGGGCGTAGTAGTCGCGGAAGCCCAACGACTGCGCCACCCGATTACGCAGGCCGACGAGCTCTTTGAGCTTGGGTGCGACCAGGGCCCCTACCCCCTTTTGGGCTTCCCAGGCGGCCTGGAGCTGAGCCGAGTCGGTGGAGGTGGTCAGGATCTTCTGGATCTCGTTCTGGCTGGCCGGCGCAGCGTTGATCTCGCCGCGGTAGGTGTTGAATGCCTGCTCGAGCTCCTTTTCGACCGCGGTGATCTCGGCGAGGAGATCCGGCGGCACCTGCTTGCCGAGCATTTGAAGGTAGAGCACCTCGAGCTGCCGGCTCACTAGCGGGTCCGCGACCGCCTGCCCGCGTAGGGCATTGACCCGGGCGAAACGCTGCGGGTCGCTCAGGTAAGCGTTGAGCGCGTCCTCGGCCGCGCGGCTCCGGGCAAAGTCCCCGTCCGTGCCCGTGACCGACGCCTGCCACCAACTCATCGCCTCCTCGAGGCGCAGGGGCTCGAGCTGTGCGGTGACCTCGGCGAGGAAGGCCGCGGCGTCAGTGTCGGCCATCGGTGCCTCCGCAGCAGGGGTTTGGGTGCTGGCGCAGGCCGAGCAGACCAGCGCAATCGCTATCAAACGCATGGGGT
>JAUUZB010000535.1 GCA_030590185.1 Deltaproteobacteria bacterium | reverse complement strand
GGGCCACGCGTATGCGGACCGCCCACATGCTCCCGGTCGCGTCCCTCATCGACGAGGCGGGTTTTCGCGCCGTGGAGCTGATGGGCACCGTACACTTCGACGCCTGCCTGCGCTACCTGCGCGAGAACCCCTGGGAACGGATTCGCCTGATGTCAGAGGCCATGCCGAATACCCCGGTGGAGGCGCTGATCCGCTCCAAGAGCCTGACCAGCTTCAACCTCGTTCCCACCTCGGTGGTCGAGCTGTGGATCGAGCGCTGCGCGGCCAACGGCATTCGACGTCTGATGATCTTCGATGCCCTGCACGACTGGAGCAACCTCGAGAACGCGGTGAGCACCGCCAAGCGCTGCGGTATCGAAGTCATGGTGCCGCTGGTCTACTCGATCAGCCCGGTCCACACCGACGAGTATTACGCCAACAAGACCATCGAGATGGTGGAACGGCTCAATCCGGACGTGGTGCTGATCAAGGACTCCATCGGCCTGTTGACCCCGGATCGCACCCGGACCCTGGTCCCGGCCATCAAAAAGAACATCGGCGATCGCTCCTTGGAGATGCACTCCCACTGCACCACCGGTCTAGCGCCCCTGTGCTGCCTGGAATCGGTGGAGCTCGGGGTCGACGCCATCCATACCTGCGTTTCCCCATTGGCCAACGGCCCGTCCCATCCGTCTATCGAGAACATGGAGAAAAATCTCCGGCGCCTCGGGCACCAGCCGAAAATCAACATGGAGCCGGTCGAGGAGATCGCCGACCACTTTCGCTGGGTGGCGCTCAGGGAAGGTCATCCCCTTGGCGCGCCGGTCGAGTACGACGTGTTCCAATACGAACACCAGGTCCCGGGGGGCATGATCAGCAACCTGGAGTTCATGCTCGGCCAGCGGAAGATGGCGCATCGCATGGAGGAGGTGCTCGAAGAGATCAGTCGAATCCGAGAGGAGTGGGGCTACCCGGTGATGATCACGCCCTTCTCGCAGATCGTGGGGACCCAGGCGGTGCTCAACGTGCTCGGCGAGAGCCGGTACGCCACGACCACCGAGGAGGGCCTCAACTACGTCCTCGGTCACTACGGCCAGACACCCGCGCCGGTGGATCCCAACGTCTTGGATCGGATGGTCACCGGGGGCGGCAACGAGGGCATGGTCGACTGGCAGCAACCGCAACCCACCATCGCCGAGCTGCGCGCCGAGCTCGGGCGACCGAACATCGACGATGACGAGCTGTTACTGCGCTTGCTCTTCGCCGAAGAGCACGTGGAGGCGACGGTCGAGGCCGGCCCCATTCGTCGCGATTTCCCCAAGGCGGCCAAGCCGGAGATGGTGTTGATCGAGGAGCTGGCCAGGAAGACCGACTGCGACTACATCCAGGTCCAGAAAGAAGGGTTCTCGTTGACGGTTCAACGCCAGCGGTGACCCAGCGCAGCTCCCATCGAGAACCGAGAGAGGATAGGCCGACATGCAAGAGGTCGTGATCACCAGCGCTGTCCGGCTCCCCATCGGAGCCTACTGCGGAAAGCTGCGAGATATCCCGGTGGAGAAGCTCGCCGCCCCGGTGCTCAACGAGGCCGTGGCCCGAGCCAACCTCGATCCCAGTGAGGTCGACGACGTGATCCTGGGTCACTCCTTTGCCAATGGCGAGTCGCCCAACCTGGCGCGCCTGGCGCTGCTCGAGGCCGGCTGGCCGGTGTCGGTGCCAGGGATGACCATCGACCGGCGTTGTTGCTCTGGACTGCAGGCGGCGTGGACCGCGGCCATGCAGATCCAAACCGGCAACGCCGAGGTGGTCGTCATCGGCGGAGCCGAGAGCATGAGCCGCGCTGAGTTCTACATCCCGGGCGAATATGTCAAATGGGGCGTGGGGGGACGCAAGGACGACAAGTGGGGCTTTTTCCCGCGCCACCATGGCAGCATGCAGACGTGGGGCCTGCCCTTCTACGACCGGATCCAAAGGGGACGGCCCATGCACCAGCCGATCTCCAGGTTCGGTGAGCTCAACTCACAGATCGATTGGGCCGAGACCGCGGCCAAAAAGGAGAGCATCACTCGCGAGGAGGTCGACCGCTGGTCCGTGCGTTCGCACCAAAGAGCCGTGGCCGCCATCGACGACGGCAAGTTCAAAGCGGAGATCACACCCATCGACGTGCCGGCGGGCAAGGGGTCGGAGGTCTTCGACACCGACGAGACCCCACGCCGGGACTCCTCGCTCGAGAAGCTGGGCAAGCTGCGCCCGATCTACCCGGAGGGAGTTTGCACCGCCGGCAATTGCTCCAGCGAGAACGACGGCGCCGCGGCGCTGGTGTTGACCACGCCCGAGTATGCACAGCAGCACGGCCAAGAACCCCTGGCCTACCTCAAGTCCTTTGCCGTGGCAGGCACCGACCCGACCCTGACCTACCTGGCCGTGTCCGAGGCGGCCCAGAAGGCCTTGAAGAAGTGCGACCTCGATATCGGCCAGATCGATCTGGTCGAGATCCAGGAGGCCTTCGCCTCCCAGACCCTGGCCGATGCCAAGCTCATGGGTATCTCCTCGGATCACTTGGACGCGAAGGTGAACGTCAACGGCTCCGGGATCTCACTCGGACACCCGATCGGCGCCACCGGCGCCATTCGGCTGACCACCCTGTTGTACGAAATGCAACGACGCGACGCTAAGCTGGGCCTGTTGACCATCTGTGGCGGAGGCGGCTTGGGGATCTGCGCGATCATCGAGCGGCGTTAGGATTAATCGGAGACGGCTATGAAAAAACATCTCGAGGGCATTCGGGTGGCAGACCTGACCGCCTATCTATCCGGTCCCTTCACCACGATGAACCTCGCGGCCCTCGGCGCCGAGGTGATCAAGGTCGAGCGACCGGGGGTCGGTGATCCCTGTCGCTGGAACCCACCCTTTGCCGGCCCCGAAGGCGTCAGCTACGAAAAGAAGAGCGAGGTCGACGCCTCGGTGCTCTATCTGAAACGAAACCGCGGCAAGAAGAGCGTATTTCTCAACCTACGCGCTGAGCGGGGCAAGGATCTGTTTCTCGAGTTGGTGGCCAAGAGCGACATCGTGGTCGAGAATTTCACGCCCGGTGTGATGGATCGTCTCGGCTTGGATTACGAAGCCTTGAAAAAAGTGAATCCCAAGATCATCTATTGCTCCATCTCCGGTTATGGCCAGGACGGTCCCTATCGCGACCGCTCGGCCTTTGACCTCACCATCCAGGCCACCAGCGGCATCATGGGGCTCACCGGCGAGCCCGATGGAGCACCGGTGCGTTGCGGCGCGTGGATCGGAGACATGATCCCGTCGTTGTACAGCGTCATCGGTATCCTCGCCGCCCTGGTCGCCCGGGAGAAAACCGGCGAGGGCGAGCGCATCGACATCTCGATGCAGGATGCCTGCTTCTCCGTGGTCACCGATGAGGCCATGGATCTGAACATCAAACTGGGACACCCCACCCGCACCGGCAACCGCCTGTTCCGGCTGTCGCCCTGGAACGCCTATCCGGCCCGCGATGGATATGTCGCGATCTGCGTGGCCAACAACCCGCAATGGGAAGCGTGCCTGACCGCCATTGAGCGCGAGGACCTCAAGACGGATCCGCGCTTTAGCGACCAGGAGGGGCGATTCAAGAACGCCAAGGACTTGGAAGCGATCATGCACGAATGGGTCGCGCCCCAGACCAAAAACGAAACAGTCGAGCGCCTGCGGGAATTCAATGTCCCGTGCGATATCGTGGCCGATATTGGTGAGGTCCTCGAGAGCCCGCAGCTCGCGCACCGGGGCATGGTGCAGGCGGTGCATCACCCCAGGAGCGGCGACACGGGCTTGAAGGCCGCCGGTTTCCCGGTCTGGTTTGGCGAAGGCAAGCCCGATCCCATCGAGCCGGCCCCCTATCCCGGTGAGCACAGCGACGCGGTCTACTCGGACCTGTTGGGGATCTCGGGCGAGGAGCTGGAGCAGCTGAGACAGGACAAGATTATCTGAAGCTGATTTGAAGGAGCACCCCGCGAGATGAGAAGAGTCGAGACCGACATCCTGATCCTCGGCATGGGCGGTGCCGGGGAGCTCGCTGCGCTGACAGCCTACGACGCGGATCCCAACCTACGCATCACCGTGGTCACCAAGGCCCTGCGCGGCAAGGGCGGGTGCAGTCGGATGGTTCAGGGGGGATTCAACGTCGTTCTCAATGAGGCCGACTCCCACGACAAGCACTTCATGGACACCCTGCGCGGCGGCCAGTTCATCAACAACCAGGAGCTGGCCAAGACCTTGGTGGAAGAGGCGACGGCGACGATCAAGGAGATGGAGACCAAGTACGGCTGTTTCTTTGATCGCAACCAGGACGGCACGGTCCACCAGAAACCGTTTGCCGGCCAGTCCTTTGACCGCACGGTCCACAAGGGAGACCTGACCGGCATCGAGATCATCAGCCGGCTGACCGAGCAGGTCATGAAACGCGACATTCAAATCCTCGAGGAGCACCGGG
>JAUUZB010000686.1 GCA_030590185.1 Deltaproteobacteria bacterium | reverse complement strand
GCCAACAGGCTAATGTCACGCGCCACCGTGGTGTTGAGCACCGTCTCGTTACAGTAGTTGCCGTCGGCCAGCAGCTCTTTGACCTCCTGCCCGCTCACTCGTTTGATTTGGTCGAGCATCTGCTTGACCACTACGAATTCATCGCTAGGATCGACGGCAAACCCCACGATGATCCGTTGCTCGTTGGCAATAACCGAGGGCGTGTAGGCCGGGGCGAAGCCCGCCTTGTTCTTCAGCCGCTGGAGGGGAGCCTCTGGTTCCGTTGTGCAAACCTGCACCGAATCGGTTCGCTTCTTCCTCTCCTTGCGGACCTCCTCGCGCTTCGTCAGGGCTTCATTCGCCTTTTCGTAACGCTCCAGCGCCGCCGCTGCCTTTTCGTCGTCCGGACCAGCGCGCCGTGCCTCCTCCAATTTTCGTTCGAGTGCCTCACGCTTGACCGTGCGGAAACGACAAGCTGCTGCCTGAAGTATCGTCCCGTCGACCGCGCATTCGGTCGCGGAGGTACCCGTTGCCTCGAGGATCTTCGCCGTCAGCATTTCGAAAAAGCTGGAAGTCAACACCACTGCGTGCATTTGCAGGAAACGCCCGAGCACGCTGTGGTCGGGGCGAATGCCGCCTGCCACCCACATACAGCCGAGGTCTCTCCACGCCAGTGCCTCCAGCTCTCTCAAGCTGCCAAGGCCGCGTAGGATTCCGTAGAGTATCAGCCCCATCATGAGCCGAGGTGCGTATGCCCGCCGTCCTCGCTCTTGATAGCGAGCCTCGAACTGCGACCAATCCAACGTCCTGAGCAACCTCGCCATAACCAGCGGCAATTGATCTGGGCCGCTCACCAAATACTCGCCGAGCGGCATCATGCCCACGCGTAGCTCTGAGGCGTCCGGTTCATTGAAGCCCGGTTTGTTGCTGTTCTGCGAACCGCTCGACGCACCGTTATTGTCGGTGCTCGTGAAGAGCTCGCCTTGGTTGGTCGTGCTGACGTATTTGCGGGAGGCTGCCATGTTATACTGAGTATACTATCATACCTGCACGAATGTCCAGCACAAAAGCGGAGATAGCTCGCCTTTGCGTAGGGTGCTCGCTGTGCGCGAGCGAGCGACGCGCGGCACCGCAGTGAAGGGGGGTGCGGCGGAGGCGAAGCACCCACAGCCGACCGGAGCGCCCACACCCCAAGAGCCGAAGCAGTACCCCCCTTCGCGAGGAGCGCAAGCAGGAGCGAGCGGCTCCCTAGCACGGCCGCCCGGGTAATACTGCTCACCTCTCGAGCTGAGCATCAGCCGGGTTCTTCTGGGTCTCGGGACCCAGCACAACGAGCGAGTCGAGACCCCTCCGGTCTCTGCACGGATGTCCAGTCCAAAAAACGACACCCTCCTCGCGGCGTCTTGCTGCGCGTTTCGCGAGCCCTTCGGTCTCGCTACACACCCTTCGCAGCCGCCTGCGGCGTCTGCTACGGGCCTTCGGGAGCCGCTGCGCGTCTCCCTTCGGTACGGACACCCTCGATCAGCCAGCGGAAGGATCGCGGCGCCAGGGTTAGGTCGCCCTCGGGCACCGGGGCGTCGGTTAGGGCGTCGGTCACGCCGTCGGTCACGCCGTCGGTCACGCCGTCGGTCACGCCGTCGGTTAGGGCGTCGGTCACGCCGTCGGTCACGCCGTCGCCGGCGAGCGCCGGGTCTCGGGGCCGAGCAAACACCACCCGGTCCCCAGACAGGTTGTGGACCGCGAGCAGCCGTTCCCCCCCGGCGGCGGTGCGCAGGATGGCGAACAAGCGGGGATCGGTATCGAGCACCTCGAAGGCCGCGTCGGGATGGCAGGCGGCGAGAGCCCGCCGCACCCGCAGCAGCCCGCGCAGACCAGCGAAGATCACCTGCCGCCGATGCCCCGGGTCATCGAGCTCCGCGTCCAGCGCGGCGAGCTCCAGCTTCTCGCGGTTGATGCTGCGGGCTCGACCGGTCTCGGCCACGCCCGCCGGCCACCCCCGGGAGCCAAAGAGGCTGTGGAAGTAGATGCCCGGCACACCCGGCATGGCCAGGGCGATGGCGTGGGCCGTGAGGAACGCCGCGATCGCCTCGGCGTCGCGCAACCCGCCGGCGACCAGGTCATAGTAGTTGACGTTCAGCTCGGAGGCGCTCTGGCTGCCGTCCGCGTTGTCCTTGGTGCTCACCTGGCCGCCGAGGCGCTCGACCTCGTCGCACAACCAAACGATTTCCTCCTCCGGCAACAAACCGGCGGCGGGCCGCAGGCCAACCCCGTCGTGGGAGGCGAGAAAGTTCAAAAACGTGCACCCGCTCGGCGGCGGTTCGAGCTGCGCTGCCCAAGCGCGCAACCATCGCCCCTGTCCGCGCCGCAGGGCATGGGCGGTGAGCACCGGCAGCGGGAATTGGTAGACCATCTGGGCCTCGTCGCCGCCTGTGCCGAAATAGGACACGTTGTCCTGGTGCGGGACGTTGGTCTCGGTGAGCACCAGGCTGCCCGGCAGGACCGTCTCCATCACCCAGCGGATGACCTGCACCAATGCATGGGTCTCCGGCAGGTGCAGGCAGGGGGTGCCGATCCGTTTCCAGAGAAACGCCACCGCGTCGAGGCGCAGGGCCCGAGCCCCGTGGGTGAGGTAGGTCGCGAGGACCTCGAGCATCCTGAGCAGCACCTCCGGCTCACTGAAATCTAGGTCGACCTGATCGGCGCTAAAGGTGGTCCAGACGTGGCGCGGGCCGGCGGCGGTGGTCACCTCGGTCAGCAGCGGCAGGCTGCGCGGCCGTACCACCGCCGAGAGGTCCTCCCCCGGCGAGGCCTCGATGAAGAAGCGCCGGAAGGGCTCCTCCCCCGCCAGGTAGGCCTGGAACCAGGCACCCTGGGCCGAGACGTGATTGACCACGAAGTCAAAGACCAGGGCGAAGTCACGGCCCAGCGCCTCGACATCCGGCCAATCGCCGTAGCGCGGATCGACCGCCAGATAATCCGACACCGCGAAGCCGTCGTCGGAGCTCCAGGGGAAGAAGGGCAACAGGTGAACCCACGGGACCACCTCCGCCACCCGCTCACGCAGGAATCCATGCAGCACCTGCAGGGGCGGCCGGTCTCGATCGCGGACCAGGTCGGCGTAGGTGATCAACAACGCCGCCCGCTCGTCGATCACCACGCCGCGCTGCCGCTCGAGGAGTGGAGCAAAACGAGACACGAGCAACTCGATCTGCATCGTCACCCGTTCCCCGAGCTCACGGCCATAAATCCGCTCGCACAACCCGGCCAACCGCGCCCGGCGGTCGTCAGCCGACTCGCGCAATTCGGCCAACCGCGCCCGGCGGTCGTCAACCGACTCGCGCAATTCGGCCAACCGCGCCCGGCGGTCGTCAGCCGACGGCTCGGCCGCTGAAGGTCGTTGCGCCATGGCGGCCGGATATCCCACGGCCCATGGCGCAGCAACAGCATCGGATCTGGCCTGTCCGCTTCTGTAGGCGGCTGTCGATGTTTGTGGGTGCGAGTGAGGAGAAGAGGCCGTGACCGACCGGGAAACCCCGCCAGCCCCTACGGAGTCCGAGTCCCCCAGCCCCGGAATTCCTACCTTTGTGTTTGGCGAAACCCAGGAGGAGCGCCCGTCGCGGCGCCAGTGCCTGGAGGTAGCGCTCTTCTGGCAAGGCCAGCTCATGGCGGTGCGGCACTTCACCCCGCCGCGCTCCGTCTTCATTGGCGACCGCCGCAACAACGACTTCCCGGTGGCCAGCGATCTGCTCCCGGGCCGATTCCGGCTGGTGGAGGCTGCGCCTGACGGGGCCAAGCTCTGCTGGACCGACGCCATGGTGGTCGAGGTCTGCAACGACCGTGGTGATGTATGGCAGCCGGAGACCCGACGGGTCCGCCTGGGGCTCGACGAGCGCGCCGCGGTACGGGTCGGCGAGCT
>JAUUZB010000450.1 GCA_030590185.1 Deltaproteobacteria bacterium | reverse complement strand
AGGCCCACGTCGCCCGTTGGCACGAGGCGGTGGCCAAGGCTTGAGGCCGTGTGGGCCGCCGGCCCTACTCAATCGGCGGCGTAGTAATCCCCACCCCGGTAAGAGCGCGACTACGCCAACTCAACAAAGCCTGGAGGTCGAAGTCGTTGAAGTCCAACGGCGCCCCCGGCGAATAGAAGCTCTCGATCTGCCAGCCGTGCTGACCGTCCGGCACGTTCGCTCCGTCTGCCTCCGGTGGGAAGACCGGTAGCAAGAAGCCCGTCACGTCCCCGGGGGTGAAGACCCACCAACGGATCGGGAACTGCGGCATGGGGAAGGCGCCCTCGCACGGGATGACGTACTCGACGTCGTAGATGAAGTGCATGGTCCCGTGGATGGTGTTGTCCGGGAGGTCGTCCGGGCGGAACTCGAACTCATAGCGCCAGGGCCCGGCCGCGGTGCCGGTAGCGGCGGAGATGATGTTTTGGGTCTTGAGCAACGGGGTCACCGCGACGGGCTCGGTGGTCGTGGTGAGGCCGTTGAGCAGGATGGAGCTGTTCGGCGGGTAGAGGCTGCCGTTGTAGTCGTAGCCGAGGGTGATGTCGATCGAGAAGGGCGCCTCCCCGAGGATCGCCGGCAGCCGCTCCGGCATGTCGACGATGAGGGTGTTGACGCTCTTGCCCTGGATCTGCTCCATCGGGTGGAGACCCTGGTAGCCGAAGTCGTAGTAGACGAAGGCTTCGGCGGTGTCCGGTGCCGTGCCCGGGATCTCGAGAGATCGGGCGTAGGGCGGGTCGATCAAATCGATGCGCAGCGGCTGGTCGAGGGGCGTGTCGATCTTGATGTTGATGTCGGTGTACTCGCGCATGCAGTAGCCGTTGCCTCCCTCCGGCGGGTCGACGCCGAGGCGATCGGCGTTGATGCAGGATTCCCCCGCACAACAGGGGTTGTCCGCGCCGGCGGTGTCACACGCCTGGATGCTGCTCGCCTCGGTGTACAAGAACGGGTGGAAGCCCATGGAGTGGACGTCGAAGTACTCATCGTTGATCACATGGCCGGCCAAGGCGATGACGATGAGATCCCCGGTGCGGGTCATCAGCTCGAAGTCCCCCATCCAGGTGAGCTGCGCCGCCGGTCCCGGGTCGGGAAGCGGCTCTCCAAAAGAGGCGTAGGTGGTGGTGACCATGATCGTGTCGTCGCCGGTGTTGAACGGGTCGTCCTTGCTGCGCGTGATCGTGCCGTTGACCAGCGGCGGTCCGCCTCCCGCCCCATCGGGGCAGGCGGGCAGTGGGTCGGCCTGGGGAGGCGGATCGATCATCAGGGTGAGGGTGACCACGTCGCGGTTCATGCGGATAAAGGAGAACGCCCCGTGCCCCTCCTTGCCGGCATGGATGTCCTGGGGTCCGATGAGATCCGGCGCCGAGATGGTGATCTGTCCCTGCTGATTGGTAAAGCCGTGCAGGTAGTTCTTGCCGTAGATGATGGTGCGACCGACGATCACGTAGGCCTCGGGCACCGGCGCGCCCCGCTCGTCGAGCACCCGCACGTGCAGGGTGCCGTCGATGGAGCCGCCGTCAACCATGGCATCTGAGATGAACGGGTTGATGTAGCTGAACAGGCCATCGGCCGCCACCGAGGCGCCCTGGGTCTCGACCCGAACCGTGGCTCCGCCCTCTTCACCGGCGGGTGTGCGCAACACCAACTCGCCATCACTGATCACCTCCACGTCGCGGGCCGCGATACCGTTGAAGTAGACCGCGGCCGGGTCGCCAAAACCCTGGCCGTAGACGTGCACGTAGGTGCCACCCGCGATGGCGCCGGCGGCCGGCACCACCGAATCGACCCGGGCCTCGATGAACTCGTAACCGCCGGTGATCACCGCCAGGTTGGCGCCCGCCTCGACGCGTACATCGACCACCCCGGTCCCGGGCGGCGTCTGGCAAACCAGTACGTAGTCGTCGACCGGATCACAGGCCGCGGCATCACCCAGCGATACATTCGGTGTCGAGCCGGCAAAGCCACCGATCACGATGACGACCTCCTGGCCACCCGCCGCGTCGCCGCTGCTCGCCGACGTCCAGATCACGCGTGGGGTGTCGTCGCTGGTGTCGTAGAAGATGAAGCCGTCCGCGAGGGTGTCCTGACCGTTGTCGTTCTCGGCGCGGACCGGCACCGGGCCCTCCGCGACGCCCGCTAGGGTCACGGCGGTGAGCTGTTGTTGATCGGCGCTGGCGGTGGCCGCTAGCTCCTGGTCAGCGAAGAAGAGTTGGGTCCCCGTTTCGAAGCCGAGGCCGCGCACCGTGATGTCGGTGCCGCCGCCGAGCGGTCCGGCGAAGGGCGTGACGCCGTGGACTTCGACCTCGCCGAAGAACAGAAAGGCGTCCGGCAAGGAGAATGCGTCGTAGAAGTTGGCCACGGTCACCGCGTAGAGGCCTGGCTCGGTGGGGGGCGTGACCACGGTGAGCGTCTCCTCATCGATAATCTCGGCCTCGATCAGGTCACCGTTGCCGAAGATCACCACGCTGCCGGTCACGAACCCCTGGCCGGTGATGGTGACCAGGGTGCCTCCCTCGGCTGGCCCCTCGGGCGGCTCGACGGTGAGGACCTCGACCGGGTCGTAGAAGGTGAAGCCATCCGGCTCGACCGCAATCTTGAAATCGGCGTCCGTCGTGTCGTCGGGGCTGCGCACGATGACCGTCGCGGGGCCGGCCTCGAACGGATACTCCGGCGTTTGACAGATCACGCGGTTGTCTTCGATGGTGACGAAGGCCGGGTCCGCCGGTACGCGATCTTCGGCGAGTACGGCGAGTACGGCGAGCACGCAGCCGTCCTCATCGATCGGGATGGTGTCGCCACAGGGATCGGTCTGCTCCTCCGGCTCGTCCGAGGGCAGGCAATCGGGTGGGGTCGGCATGAACTCGACCACCATGCCCGCTTCGAAGCCAAACCCGATGATCTCGATCAGCTCTCCGCCGCTGATCATGCCGCGGCCGGGAATGATGTTGGTGATGTCGATCACGTCGGCCAGCTCGGTCGGGATGATCGGATCCGGCTCGTCACCTGGATCGATGGTGATGTCCGGGTTGCCCTCGATGATATCGGCGGCGATCCGGTCCTCGATCCCGGCCACCAGGTCTGCGCAGCCGGCCGAGAAGGACAGCGCCACCATGGCCAAGGTCATCTTGCGTACGCACGGTTTCATCCGAGATCTCCTGGCCCTTCGACTCGTTTCCTTCGACTTGCTCCGCTCGCTCAGGACCGACGGGTCACTGGATTCGCTCAGGACGAACGGAGACTGTCCATACCATAGCTCAGGCCCTGGGCCCTGGGCACTGTGCATTGTAACCATTCCCCCCCTAACCCGCACCCCCTATTGCCAGCCGTCCCTCGCCTCACCCTTGCCCTGTGGTATGGTCACCCAACCCATGGCCAAGATCACCTACCTCGCGGTTGCGGGCAACATCGGCTGCGGCAAGAGTACCCTCGTCGAGTTCATCTGCCGCCATTACGGTATCGAGCCCTTCTTTGAGCCCAACGCCAAGAATCCCTACCTGGCGGATTTCTACGGCGACATGAAGCGCTGGGGTTTTCACTCCCAGATTTACTTCCTCACCCACAAGTTCCGCATTCACCAGGAGCTGCAGCTACAGCGCCAACGCTGCACGGTGGTCCAGGACCGCACGATCTATGAGGACGCCGAGATCTTCGCCACCTACCTCCATCGCCGGCGCTCGATCAGCAAACGCGATTGGCAGGTTTACGAATCCCTCTACCAGTCGATCGTGGCGAGCCTCGAGCCGCCGGATCTCATGATCTATCTCAAGGCGAGCGTGCGCACGATCCGCAAGCGCATCAAGCTGCGCGCCCGCCCCGAGGAGCAGGCGATCCCCACCTCCTACCTACGCTCCCTCAACGAGCTCTACGAGACGTGGTTTGCTTCCTCCGACCGTTCCCCCACCATCGTGCTGGAGACCGACGCGCTCGATTACATCACCGATCTGGTCGATCGGATCGACGTGCTCAAGACGATCGAGCGGTATCTCTAGAGATGAGGAGGGCAAGAGATCTGGACGGCAAGAGATCTGATGGGCGCCGCTACTTGGTGGGATCAAACTCGAGTTGCTTGTCGAACTCGATGCCACGGCGGGTGACTTTGGAGCGGTAGCAGGAGGTCTCGACCCCGCGGGCGACCGCGTCGCGAAAGATCTGCACGAACTCCGGATCGAGGTTCTCCGCTAGGCGGAAGCGCTCGACGTCGGCGCGTTGGGCCAGGAACATGAACATCACCCGGTTGCCCTCGCGTACCAGGTTGGTGAGCTCCTGCATGACGTAGGTCCAGTCGTCGAGCTTGAGGTCCGGGAAGAAGGCGGTGTCGCCCTCGGCGGCGGTGACGTTCTCCACCTTCATGTAGCAGGTGCGTAGGCCGTTGCCCTTGACGATAAAATCGACCCGGAAGTTGCGATTGCGGGGGTTGGCGCGCTTGAGGGTGGCGTAACCGGCGAGCTCCGGCACCTTGCCGTCGATGATCGCCTCAGCGACCACGGCGGCGGGCCGGCCTGCGTGGATCGCCACCGGCGTGCGGCCGGCGTAGACGATCTCGAGGTGGTGGCGAAACTTGATGCGCGGGCTGTCGTGGACAGACACCAGCACCTTGCTTCCGGGCTCCGCGCAGCCGAGCAGCTTGCCGGCGTTGGCGCAGTGCGCCGTGACCTCCTCACCACTGCTGAGTAGCACGTCGGCGACGTACTTGCGGTCCCGGCGGATCAAGGTGCCCTCGATGAGGGGCTGTTCAAAACGCACGCGTTGCTCCCTTGATTCTGAATATTTCGCAACTGGCGCTCACAATGCGCCAAGAGCACGGCTTCACACCAGAATGGGGGCGTTTCGTCAAGTCCCCAGAACTCCCGATT
>JAUUZB010000292.1 GCA_030590185.1 Deltaproteobacteria bacterium | reverse complement strand
CTGCCATTGGTCTCGAGCCTCTTTGTTAGTCTCCTCGACGGTCGCCTCCGTGACGATCGCCGTGCTACTCCTTCGTGTCCGCCTCCGTATCCATCATGGCGCCACGCGCTCCGCGCCTAGCTCGCAACAACGCGCCGCAGGTCAACGACTCTGTCCCCCGCTCCTCGCCCCCCTCGCTCGCCAGATCATGCAGGCCCTCGCGCTGGGCGGCGCGGGCGGCGTAGAACTCCGGCAGGATGTACCAAGGACTCTTCATGCTCGTTCGCCTCGCTGGGCTAGGGCCGCGCGCGCCTGCTCGCGGTCGTCGAAGTGGGATCGGTCGGCGCCGATGATCTGATAGGTCTCGTGACCCTTGCCGGCGATCAGCACCGCGTCCTCGGGGGTGGCATTCGTGATCGCCAGAGCGATGGCAGCGGCGCGGTCGAGTACGACCTCGTAACCCTCGACCGGCGGCGCCTCGTCTAGGCCGGCGGTGATAGCCGCGGCGATGGCGGCCGGATCCTCGCCGCGCGGGTTGTCGTTGGTCACCACCACCCGGTCAGCGAGACGCCCGGCGACCCGGCCCATCAAGCCGCGCTTCTCCACGTCCCGCTCGCCGCCGCAACCGACCACGCAGATCAGACGACCGGAGATCAGACTCCGCACCGCGTCGAGGGCTTTGTGGAGCGCGTCCGGGGTGTGTGAGTAGTCGACCAACACCAACGGTGACCGCCCCACCCGCTCGAGCCGACCCGGCACCGCAGCGACCGACGCTATGCCGGTCTCGATGTCGGCGGCGTCGATGCCGAGGGCGAACCCAACGGCCGTCGCGGCGATCAGATTCTCGACGTTGAAACTGCCGAGCAACGGTGAACGCAAGGCCACGCTGTCCCGTTCGCCGAGCCGGAGCTCGAGGGTGATGCCGTCGCGGGAGGTGGCTACGGCCGTGGGGCGCACCGCCGCGGCTGCCCGCGCCGGATCGCTGGAGAAGCCGATCGCCTCCGGGATCTCTTCAGCCAAGCTGGCGAGTCGTGGGTCGTCCAGATTGATCACCGCGCGACCCCCGACCTTGAGGCGCTCACTGAGCAGGCGGCGCTTGGCCGCGAAGTAAGCCTCGAGCGTGCCGTGGTAGTCGAGATGCTCGTGGGAGAGATTGATGAACAGGCCGACGTCGAAGCTGACCCCGCCGACCCGGTGCTGGTCCAAGGCGTGGGAGCTGACCTCCATCGCCACCGCCCCGACCCCGGCGGTGTGCATCTCGGCTAGCAGGGCCACCAGATCCACCGACTCGGGCGTGGTCAGGCTAGGCCCGGCCGTCCGGCGCACGCCATCGGCGTCCTCGAAGATACTGCCGAGGGTGCCGACCACACCGACGCGATGGCCGGCGGCGCGCAGGACGCCCTCGAGCAGATGCACCACGGTGGTCTTGCCGTTGGTGCCGGTGGCGCCGATCATGATCAGCCGTGAGGCGGGATCGCCGTAGAACACCCGCGCCGCCTGGGCGAGCGCCAGGCGCGCATCCTCTGCCATGATTCGGGTGGCGTCGCCGGTCGGTACCGGCCGCTCGCACAGGATCGCCGCAGCGCCTGCGGTGAGTGCACGTTCTACAAAATTGTGACCATCGACGCGCGCCCCGGGCAGCGCCGCGAACAAACCGCCGGCCTCCACCCGCCGCGAGTCACAGGTCAGGTGCCCGACATCGACGTCGGCGCCGTGGACCTGAACCGTTTGCTCTGCGAATAGGGCGTTCACCTTCACGAATTCCTCGTCACTAGTTCAACGTCAGCTGCATCCGGCGGATGCCCTCGCCTGCGGATCCCGGTGCTGGTTGCTGGCGGACCACCCGGCCGCTGCCGCGCAACTCGATGTCGAGTCCCTGACCCAGCTCCGCGTAGCGCTCCATCGCCTGACGCGCGGTCAGACCGAGGAAGGACGGGATGGTGCCGGGGGCCGACAACTTGGGCTCGAGGGGCACGGGCTCGTCCACGATCCCCTGTTCGGCGTCGCGCTGCTCGCGCCGCTCTGCCGTCGCCCGGGCCCGCATCAACGCCGCGTTGACTACCGTGGTCTTGGGAATGACCCCCAGCTGGCGCATGGCGACCTGGGCGATCTCGGCAAACACCGGCGCCGCCACCACACCGCCGGAGTGATGCTCCCCCTGCGGCTCGTCCACCACCACCACGATCACCACCCGCGGGTCCTCGGCCGGCAAGAAGCCCCCAAACACCGCCATAAAGGCGTCGGCGCTGTAACCGCCTGCGACCTCGTCGATCTTCTGGGCGGTGCCGGTTTTGCCGGCGACTCGATAACCGTTCACGGCGCCGCGCCAGGCGGTGCCGTTCGTTCCAACCGCCGCCTCCATCATGCCGGTCACCGCCAGGGCCGCCTCGTGGCTCACCACCCGGCGTCGTTGGTGCTCCAGCACCAGCCCCGGCTGCGTGGTGCTGTGCTCCACCTGACGGATCAAGGTCGGCTCCCGGTAGATGCCGCCTGCCGCCAGGGTCCGGTAGCCGGCGGCGAGCTGCAAGGCGGAGACGGCGATCCCTTGGCCAAAGGAAATCGTCGCGAGGCCGAGGTCGGACCAGGTGTTGGGCGCCCGCAACATGCCGGCGGTGGCGCCGGGGAAACGCACCCGGGGCTTGCGACCAAAACCAAAGTCCCGGAGATACTGGTGCAGCAACGGTTTGCCGAGCGCCTCGCCGCACTTGGCCGCGCCGATGTTCGAAGAACGCGCCACCACCTCGGTCAGCCCCAGCCAGCCGTAGGGTCGGCCATCGCGGATGGTGTGATGGTTGACGGTGTAGGCACCGTTCTCGCAAAAAATCTTGGCGTCGGTTTTGATGACCCCCGCATCGAGGGCCGCGGCGATGACCAGCGGCTTGAGGGTGGAACCGGGCTCGAACATGTCGGTGAAAACGCGGTTGCGGCGAGCCGCCGGCCGAGCCTTGCCGGCCCGGTTCAGATTGAAGTGGGGTTCCACCGCGGCGGCGAGAACCCCGGCGGTCGGCACGTCGAGGACCACCACCACGCCGGCCCGGGCACCGCTTTCCTCAACCCCACGCCGCAGGGCCACCTCGGCGGCGTGCTGGATCTGGAGATCGAGCGCCAGGTACACATCGGCCCCGGTGGAACGATGCTCGGGGTCGAGCTCACCGGAGAGGACCGCGTGGCCCCGGGCGTCGGTCAGGGTCTGTACCACCTGCGGCTCGCCCGCCAGGACCTCTTCCATCGAGCGCTCGACCCCTTCGAGGCCGGAGACGTCGATGCCGGTGAAACCGATGACGTGGGCGGCCACGCCCTTGTTGGGATAGAAGCGCCGCGACTCCTTGGTAATCGCGACGCCGGGGATCTTCAGAGCCAGCACCCGTTCGGCCACATCCGGGGTGACCTGGCGGCGTAGCCAGACGAACAGGCGCTCGCTCGCCAGGCGCCGGTAGACGGTCTCGAGCTTGACGCCGAGGACGTCGCTCAACGCCCGGGCGGCGGTGCGGGGATCGTCAATCTCCATCGGGTTGGCGAAAACCGATGGCACCTCGACCGAGATGGCGAGGGCCTTGCCGTTGCGGTCGAGGATCTGTCCGCGCCGGGCCGGGATCCTGATGTCGTTGAGGTACTGCTGAGTTGCGAGCTTGGCGAGCTCCTCGTGGCGGTAGACCTGGAGCTGCACCGCCCGAGCGCCGACCCCGGCGAGGCCGAGGAGTAACGCCGCCACGAACACCCGCGTACGGCGGCGAAAGAGCCGTTGGTCACGGTCCACGGCTGCCCCCCCGACGATGGTTGACGCCGAAGATGCGCTCCGGCGGCGGCGGCGCGAGGCCGTGCTTGGCGGCCAAGCGCTTGAGGCGCTCCGGAGACCGCTCGGCGGTGAGCTCGACCTCGAGCTCCTGGGCCTGCCCCTGCAGGCGATGCCGACGCTTCATCTCCGTGGAGAGGCGATAGCCGATCTGCACCGCGTCCTGGTTCACCCACACCCGAAACAACCCAGCCGCGACGGGCAACACGATCGCCACCGCGAGGAGCAGCTTGGCGAGCCAGCCCACCCGACGGGGTGCGGTGCCCTTCGGCTTTCGCGCGCCGGTCAAACCTCTACCCTCCTCGGCAGGCGTTCGGCGGCGCGCATTTTGGCGCTGCGGGCCCGCGGATTCTGGGCGATCTCCGGATCGCTGGGCCGGAGCGGCCGGCGGGTCAAGAGGGCGAAGGTAGGCTGTTTGCCACAGACGCAAACTGGCAGGCCCTGCGGACACACGCAGGGATTGGCCGCGGCGCGCAGGGCTCGCTTGACCGCCCGGTCCTCGAGCGAATGAAACGAGATGATCGCGGCCACCCCGCCCTCGACGAGTAGATCAGGCAACGCCGCGAGCAGTGCCCGCAGCTCACCGAGCTCATCGTTGAGCAACATGCGGATGGCTTGGAAGGTTCGCGTCGCCGGGTGGATGCGTTGCTGACTGCGCGGCTGGGCGAGGCGGATGACGTTGGCGAGCGCCTCGGTATCGACCGGGTCGGCCGCCTTGATGGCGCGGGCCACGCGCTTGGCATAGCGCTCCTCGCCGAGTTGCTTGATGGCGACCGCGAGCTCCCGCTCACTGAGCTCGCTCAGCAGCTCCCGGGCGGTGGGACCGCGGCTCGGATCCATGCGCATGTCGAGCGGCCCGCGGGCGCGGAAGGAAAAGCCACGGCCGGCGCTGTCGAGCTGAAACGACGACACACCGAGATCGGCGATGATGCCGCTGACCGGCGCCACCCCCTGCTCGGCCAGGAGTGCCGGCAGCTGCGAAAAGTTGCCGTGCAGCACCCGGACGCGATCGCCAAAACCGGCCAGCCGCGCGCGGCTCGCGGCCACCGCCTCCGGATCACGGTCAACTCCGATCAGCCGCAGATCAGCGTGCGCCTCGAGCAGGGCGCTGGCGTGCCCTCCCCCACCGACCGTCGCGTCGACCAGCCATCCCGGCCGCGGAGCGCGCCCGAGCAGCTCCACCACCTCATCGCGGAGAACCGGCGCGTGAACGAAGGGCATGACCATCGCCGTTGCCAGCCCGCTCACAACCCGAGCTCCGTCAGGGCCCGGGCGATGGCTCGTGGATCGGAACGCGAGGCCGCGACCTGATCCGTCCACAGCTGCTTTCCCCAAACCTCGATGGTGGTGACCATGCCGGCCCACACCAGCTCCTTTTGGAGCTCGGCGTACTCGCGCAACAGCGGTGGGATCAGCAACCGGCCGTGCTTGTCGATCGAGCATTCGGTGGCACCAGCCACGTAGATGCGCTTGAGCTGCACGACGTGGGGATCGAATTGGGACAGGGCGGCGAGCTTGGCCTCAAAGGCGCGCCATTCAGGAACGGGATAGGCGACCAGACAACGGTCGATGCCCGTGGTGATGATCAGGGTATCGGTGGGGGGCGTATCGGACTCGGGGTCGGCCAGGGCGGGGGATTCGATTACGGATTTATTAAGCGCTTCACGGAAGCGGACGGGCAGACTGGTGCGCCCCTTGGCGTCAATCGTGTGCTCGTGCAAGCCTCGGAACATTCCCAGCCTTGGTTTTGATCAACTTGGATCCACTTAGATCCACCCTGATCCACCCAATCCCACGCTTGTGACTTAAGACGGAAACCCACAGCTGAGTCAAGATTTTTCCAGTGTTTCCTTAGGAAAATCATGAGGAAAGGTGGGACCCGGCAGTACCTCAGGGGCCATTGGAGCACCTTTGGAATTGCCATACATCGCATGGCACTACGTCCCATCCAGTAGGTTACATATCAGCTTATGGATGTAACTCCCCGGAAAACAAGGAGAGTCCTTACGGAAGGTGTAAAGGCCCAGCCGGGTGCCTGGTATTGGGCAGGCTAAGGGGAGTCTTGGCTAGCCTAGGGGTCTCGAGGAATGCCGAAGCTAGGTGCCCGCATCCCCCGCGGCCTCGCCGCGGAGTACGCGCATGATCGGCTTCACAAAGATCGGCTTTCGCCAGCCATTGAGCACGGGAATCTTGAGGAGCCCATCCGCGGTCTCTGGGGGATTACGCGAGATCTCCTCGAGCACCGCGTTGGCGAGGGCGACATCCGGATCGATCCCGAGCTCCTTGGCCAGCCGCCGCCGCAT
>JAUUZB010000361.1 GCA_030590185.1 Deltaproteobacteria bacterium | reverse complement strand
CGGGAGTGAGCCTGGCGTTGCTGCTCACCCCCTGGGTCGTGCTCTATGGACCCGCCCGCGCCGCCCTGCCCGCCGCCCGGGCCACCGACGCGATGTTCTTCTATCGGGCGCGGCTCACCGATTGGGCTGGGAATCTGTTTCCAGGTTGGGTCGTGGCGATCGGCCTCGGCCTCGGACTGGTGCTCTGGTTGATCCGCCTGCGCCCCGCCTGGCGCGCCCGCTACGCCACCGCCGGGGCGACGCACCTCTCGATCTTATTGGGGGTGAGCCTCCTCGCCTTTGCCCTGAGCTTTGGCCCCTATACCCGGGTCGACGGCGACATCGTCACCCTCCCCTATTACGGCCTCATGCAGATCGCTCCTATCTTTGGGACGCTGCGGGTGCCGCACCGCATGCAGCGGATCGCCATGGTCTGGGCCAGCGGTGCGGCCGCGGTCGGCCTGCTCTGGTTGTCGCTCCTGCTGCGCCGCTGGCTCGGTCGATTCGCCGCCCCGGCCGTCGCCGCGATCGGAATCGCGATCCTGATCGCGACCCTCGGACCAATCGCCAGCGCAACCCGCGCGCAACCCCGCCCGGGCATGATCAACGCGATACGCGAGCGCTTGCCAATTGACGCGGTGCTGTTCCCCCTGCCCTTGAGCAACCACCACGGCGACCGGCCCCAGATCGACAGCCTGGCCCTCGACTACGACCGCCGCACCGTGGGCGGGTACAACCAGGGGATCCCGGCGCTCTTCCCGGTGCTGCGCCGGTACACCGACCGGGTTCCCCAAGCGGAGGCGGTCGCCGCCGTGCGGGCGGTCGGCGCCAGTCACCTCCTGTTCCACCGCTTCCGCCTGCCGTTGGAACAGCGCCGGGATGTGGAGGCGGCGGGGTTCACGCCAGCTTTTGCCGGCGGCAAGTGGCGAATCTACGACCTAGGCCCGAGCAAGCCCCGCGCCTTTGACCCCCTCGAGCACGCCGGGTTCCGACTCATCGGCCCGAGCCGCGCGCCCCCGGGTCAAAAAATAACCTTCGCCCTGCGGCCGGAGGTCACCGAGGTAGCCATCGACCGGGTGGTGCGGCGCCCGCGGGTGGCGATCATGACCTCGAGCAGCGGGACCGAGCTGGCGTGCCGCACCGTCCTGCACAGCCCGAGCGTGATCGCCCCGGGGGGAGCGCCCTATCGCATCGCCGTGACCACGCCGAACCGACCCGGCCACTACACCCTGCGCATCCCCTGGCCGACCGGCGACGCCCCCGCCGTCGAGATCGAGGTGGTGGCGGGTCTCGCCACCAGCCTCGACGCACCCCTCGGACGAGTCATCGGCGGCGACCTCGAGCTCCCGGATCCGATCTACGCCCAGGGTCACTTCCCCGTGCGCCTGAGCCTACGCAACGTCGGACGCCGCCTGTGGCTCGCGACGTCGGACCACGCCCTGCCCGCCAACCAAGGGGCGGTGGTGATCGACAGCCTCTTCCTCGCCGCCGACGAGATCCCGCGCCGGCGCGCCGGGCCACGGCGGGTTGGGCGGCGCTACCCACCGGCCCACGGCTTCGTGGCGCTACCCCACGACCTGGCCCCCGGGGACCGGGCGGAGCTGTTCCTACACCTGGAGGCACCGCGCCAACCGGGTACCTACACCCTGCGGCTCAGCATCGCCTCGCACCACAATACCGCGCAGCAACGCGGCCTCCTGCTCTCAGAAGTTGCGCTGGTGGTGCGCTGACTCAGGAACAGCCGCTCGTCGACCCGCAGTTGTAGCACTTGTAGCAGGTGCCGCTGCGCACCATGATCGATCCGCAGTCGGCGCAGCTCGGCGCGTCGGCCTGGGCGGTGAAGACCGCATTCTCCTGGGCGGCGAGGCGCGGAGCGTTGTCCTTGGCGTCGATCTTGGCCTGGGTCACGGCGAGGTCCACCGGTGCCTTCTCCGGCGGGCCGCTCTTGAGGAAACGCAGCGCCATCCAGCGGAACAGGTAGTCGGTGATCGACTTGGCGATCGGGATCTCCCGATTACCGGTGAAGCCGCTCGGCTCGTACCGGGTATGGGAGAACTTGTTGCACAGCTCCTCGACCGGCACCCCGTACTGCAGCGCCAGAGAGATGGCGGTGGCCAGGGAGTCCATCAAGCCCGAGATGGTCGAGCCCTGCTTGCTCATGGTGATGAAGATCTCGCCCGGCATGCCGTCGTCGTAGAGCCCCACCGTGATGTAACCCTCGTGGCCGGCGATGGAGAACTTGTGGGTGATGGCGTTGCGCTCGTCGGACAGACGTCGGCGCGCCGGACCGGCGACCGGGGCCGGATCGCTGGTGGCGACCGCGTCGTCCTTGCCGGTGTTGAGCGGCTGGGAGCGCTTGCAGCCGTCCCGGTAAACGGCGACCGCCTTGAGGCCCAACTTCCAAGCCTCGGCGTAGATCTCGGCGATCTCCTCCGAGGTGGTCTCCGTCGCCACGTTCACCGTCTTGGAGATGGCACCGGACAGGAACGGCTGCACCGCCGCCATCATGCGCACGTGCCCCATGGGCAAGATACTGCGGCTACCCTTCTGTGGTTTGAAGGCGCAGTCGAAGACCGGCAGGTGCTCGTCGGCGAGCTGCGGGGCGCCCTCGATGGTCTCCTCCTGGTCGAGGTACTCGAGGATGCCAGCCCTGCGCCCGTTGGTGTAACCGAGGCGGTCGAGGGCCTCCGGCACGGTGTTGTTGACGATCTTGAGCATGCCGCCGCCGACCAGCTTCTTGTATTTGATCAGCGAGATGTCCGGCTCGATGCCGGTGGTGTCGCAGTCCATCATGAAGCCGATGGTGCCGGTGGGCGCGAGGACCGTGGTCTGAGCGTTGCGGTAGCCGTGGGTATCGCCGAGGCTGACGGCCTCGTCCCAAACCGCGCGGGCGCTGGCGAACAGCCCGGGCGGGATGAGGTCGCGCTCGATCTCACCGAGGGCGTCGCGGTGCATCGACATCACCTCGAGCATCGACTCGCTGTTGACCTCGTAGCCGTTGAACGGCCCCTTGACCTCGGCGAGCCGCGCCGAATGGGCATAGGCTTCACCGGTCATCAAGGCCGTGATGGAGGCGGCATAGGCGCGTCCCTCGTCGGAGTCGTACGGCTGGCCGCGCGCCATCAGCAGGGCGCCGAGGTTGGCGAAGCCGAGGCCGAGGGGGCGGAAGTTCTCGGAGCTCTCGCGGATGCGCGTGGTCGGGTAGCTGGAGTTGGTGACCAGGACCTCCTGGGCGGTGAGCACCACGTCGATGGCGTGCTTGAACGCCTCGGTGTTGAACTCCCCCTGTCCATCGCGGAACTTCATCAAATTCAACGAGGCCAGGTTGCAGGCGCTGTCGTTGAGGAACATGTACTCGCTGCAGGGATTCGACGCGTAGATGCGATCGGTGGCCTTGCAGGTGTGCCAGCGGTTGATGGCGGTGTCGAATTGCAGTCCCGGATCGCCACATAGGTGGGTGGCGTCGGCGATCTTGGTCATGATCTCCCGGGCCTCGTAGGAGACACCGGTGCTGCCGTCGACGCGGTTGACCGTGCGCCAGACACTGTCGTTCTCCACCGCCTCCATGAACTCATCGGTGAGCCGCACCGAGTGGTTGGCGTTCTGGAAGAAGATCGAGCCGTAGGCGGCGCCATCCACCGCGCCGTCGTAGCCTGCGTCGATCAAGGACCAGGCCTTCTTCTCCTCCTCGGACTTGCAGGTCACGAACTCCACGATGTCCGGGTGGTCGACGTCGAGGATGACCATCTTGGCCGCGCGCCGCGTCTTGCCGCCGCTCTTGATCACACCGGCAAAGGCATCGAAGCCCTTCATGAAGCTGACCGGACCAGAGGCGAGGCCGCCGCCGGCCAGGTGCTCCTCGCGGCCGCGTAGGGACGAGAAGTTCGAGCCGGTGCCGGAGCCGTACTTGAACAGCAGGCCCTCAGTTTTCACCAGGTCCATGATCGAGCCCATGGTGTCTTCGACCGAATTGATGAAGCAGGCGGAGCACTGCGGGTGGGCTTCGACGCCGACGTTAAACCAGACCGGGCTATTGAAGGCGGCGAACTGGTTGAGCAGCAGGAAGATCAGCTCGTCGTGGAAAGCGTCCAGATCGGCCTTGGTGGCGAAATAGTTACCCTTGTCGGCCCAGCCGGTGATCGTGTCAGCGACCCGGCCGACCAACCGGCGCACGCTGGCCTCGCGGTCCGGCGTTCCCGGGGTGCCACGGAAATATTTGCTGACCACCACGTTGGTCGCCAACTGGCTCCAGCCCGCCGGTACCTCGACGCCGGTCTGCTCGAAGACTACTTTTCCCTGGGCGTCGGCGATGACCGCGGCGCGCTTCTCCCAGGCGACCTGGTCGTAGGGGTCGACGCCGTCGGTGGTCCACCGCCGCGCCATGCTCAAGCCGTGGCCCTGGTTGGCCTTTTTGCTCACGCGCCCCCGCCCGCTCTTGGTCTGGGTGTTTTTTTGCTCACCCTGGCTGGGAAAAGCAAGGTCGCCGGTGGTGGGCCGGTTGGACGTATTAGGCGTATTGGGCGTCGTGTCTGCCATGCGGATCAATCCTCATCCGGTTCCACGCCGGTCACCGCATCGGTACGGTAATCCGTGGAAAAGAGGGAAGAATTACAATTCTAGGTCGTGTCTCGTGGGTCCCAACCCCAACCCCGGAGAACCGTTTTTGCCTGTCCGGGCCTCGCCGTCAAGTGGTTTTCCCGAGCGGATCCTAACCCTCGAATTTTGCGATCCTTCGACTCGGCCCGATTCGGTCTTGCGAAGGTCGTGCCACCAACTCCGATTCTACGTAGTGTAGTGCACTGTAGTGCCAGACCGATCTGGATCCAGCGCACCCTTGAGGCGCAGATGAATCCGCTCTCTTGACCGATCAGGTGTCTGTGCCACAACGTAATCCGACTCAATGGAGCCGGAACCCGTTGAGCCCGTAGGATAATTCATACCCCAGGCCCGGGTTCCCCTGCGGCCCAAGGGTAGGAGATCTACCTACCTCTGCCGGCCCCAGTAGATGGATCTGAGCGAAGGGTGGGTGCCGGCGCCGACCAGGACCAAAAACTCCAAACCCACGATCGGGGTGGTCGCGACACCGGCGATGCGCGCGATCCGCATTATAAAGGTAGGGCGACGGGCGTGAATCGGCCCAAAAGAGTCCTAAAAGTCGAATTCCTCGGCGAAATCCTGGTCGAGGTCATCCTCGAGCTCGGCGTCGAGATCCTCCGGATTCTCCGGATCCTCCAGATCCTCCGAATCGACCTTGGCGGGCTCAAAGGCCTTCAGTCGCGAGCTCTTGCGGTCCGCCTTGCGCTTGGCCGCATCGAGCTTGTCCCAGATCGCCTTGCGCCGCGCGTCGCTGGCCTCGTCCAGAATCCGTTGGGAGTCGAGGCGTTTGGCCCGGACCTTTTCGGCCTTCTCGGCCCCACCGATCTTCTTGGTGACGGAGCGCAGGCCGACCGCCCCGGGCGTGATCTTCTGGGTGCCGATGCGCTTGGCGGT
>JAUUZB010000153.1 GCA_030590185.1 Deltaproteobacteria bacterium | reverse complement strand
TCATGTCGAAGAACCGAACGCCGTGGCGCTCGACCCAGCCGTGGACCGTGTCCTCGTTGCGTTCGATGTGGATGTTGGCGAGCTTCTTGGGGAAGCCGAAGATGTCGCGGCCGTTGGTGCAGCGCACCTCCTCGGAGTCGATCGGCATCGCTAGACAGTAGGTGCCCGCTTCACCTTTATATTGGCAGTTCAGGAACAGCGCCGACTCGCGGTAGCCGGGTCCGAGGTTGGTCTCGGGGTACTCGGCTATGAACATCAGGCCGTTGGGCATGTCGGCGGGCTCGAGGGGCGGCGGCAGGAGCCGCTCGATGATCTCCGGCTTGGTCTGAAAGATCGTGCCGAGCATCTTGGCGCCGGGGAACAAGCGCTTCGGTACTTCGAAGTAACTGGCGAGCTCTTCAGGTGTTTTGACGAATCCCATGGAGTTCTCCTCGTTGGTGACCGGTACTGCGTCAGTTCTGTTGAGCAGCGGCGCCTTCGGCGATGAGGCCTTGGGCACGGCGCTGCATGGTTTTTACGCTGTCCGGATCCGCACCCCACCCGATGAGCAGGGTCGAAACCGCTTCCTCGAGCACGGCGGACGCCCCGGGGGCGCCAACCGCGAATCGTTCGAGCTTGCGCAACTGGAGCGCGCCCTGGACCGAGGTCCAGATCACCACCGTGCGCCGCGCCGGGTCGCCGGGGGCGAGGGCGTCGGCCAAGGTGGCGGCCACGAACAGGCTGCCGACCAACTGCAGCAGGCCGACCATCGAGGGCAGCAACAACCCGGCGTCGTCGTCGCGCACCAATTGGCGCGGATCCCCGAGGGTCATGCTGAGCAGCCCAAACTCCGTGGGCCGCGCCTTGGCCATCGACTCATAGAAGTGCGCCATGACCCAGATGCGCAACAGGGCCGACTGCTTCGGGTCGAGGTCCTCGGTGGCGGCGAGGTGAGCGTCGGCCCGGCCGAGGGCGGCGGCGAGCTCCTCGTGGATCGTCTCGACGATTCGACGTTGGACCGCCACGATGATCGCGTCTTTGCTGGGGAAATAGCGATACAGGGCACCGACCGCAAACCCGAGGTCCCGGGCCAGGTGCTGCATGGTCAAGGAGTCGAGGCCACCCTCGGCGAGCATCCGCATGGCGGTTTGGATGATCCGCTCGAAGGTCTCCTCCCGCTTTTGCTGGCGAGGAGTGGTGGTGGAGAAACTGTGAACCATGTTCACTGTTATGTGAACTAGATTCACTCTTTTGTCAACGGGAAAATGTATGGGGGTGTCGGATAGGCAGTGAAAAGGGAGAGGAACGTTGCGGAATCTGCCACGGCCTCCCTCGGTTTGTCAGCGGTTTTGCCCCGGGATAGGATCACTGGCTGACGTCCTCGAGCGCTGGACGTGATCCCGGAGGAACCCGATTCGTGTCTGAGTACGCAGCCTACCTCCTCATTTTGGTCGTCCTGCTGGTGGTGGTGGGTGCCCTGGGCTGGGCGCGGTCCCAGCGCCGGGTGGCGGCACAAAAGACCCGGGCGCTGCATGGCAGCGAGGAGTTCTACAAGACCATCTTCCAGGTTACCGGCACCGGGATGGTGAGCTTCGGCGACGACGCTGTCATCACCCTGATCAACGACGAGTTCGCCAACCTCACCGGCTGCTCCGCCGACGAGGTGGTGGGAAAGAAAACCTGGATGGAATTCTTCAGCGAAGAATCCCTCGTCAAGATGAAGCGTTACCACCGCGACCGCACCAGCGATCCGACCTCGGCGCCCCGGAGCTACGAGGCGCAACTGCTCGACGGGAACGGGCGTACCCGGGATGGCGTCGTGACCATCGACGTGGTGCCGGGCACCCAGCAGAGGATCGCTTCGTTCTTAGACACCACCGAGGTCAAGCTCGCCCAACAGCAGCTGTACCGCTCCGACAAGCTGGCGGCCCTCGGGCAAATCATCGCGGGCGTTGCCCACGAGATCAACAACCCCAACAACTTCATTCATTTCAACCTGCCGATTCTCAACCAGTACATCGACGCCATCCGTCCGACTCTCGATGAGCACCTCGGTGGTGATCCGAACACCGAAATCCTCAACATGAGCTATGAGGAGTTCATCGCCGACCTCTACAAGCTGCTCGACAACATGCAGCACGGATCGTCGCGGATCACCGAGATCGTCTCCGAGCTCAAGACCTACATCGGCAGCCACGAGTCCAAGGGCAAGGCGGCCAGCAGCCTAAACACCGTCATTCACAAGGCGATGACCCTGGTGGACAAGCAGGTGCGCAAGATGGTCAAGAGCTTCGACACCGAGGTCGCCGAAGGGTTGCCGCCGGTGATGATGAACGCCGGGCGGATCGAGCAGGTGTTGATCAACCTGTTGGTCAACGCCGGACAGGCCGCCAACAAGGATGACTCCTGGGTGCGACTGACCGCCCGGCCGTGTGCCGACGACGACCATCAGGTCGAGATGCTCGTGGAGGATAATGGCGCTGGCATCGACACCGAGGACCTACCCATGATCTTCGACCCGTTCTTCAGCCGCAAGAGCCGCGCCACCGGCACCGGCCTCGGACTGGCGATCACCCAGCGCATCATCGAAGATCACGACGGCACCATTGTGGTGGAGAGCACCAAGGACCAGGGCACCTGCTTTGTGGTGCGCCTGCCGGCGATTCGCGTGGGGACCAAATGAGAACTTCGATTCTGGTCGTTGACGATGAGCAGGCCTTCCTCGATAGCGCCCTGCGCATGTTGCGTATCGCCGGCTACGGGGCGGCGACCGGGGTGTCATCCCCCACCGAGGTCCCGGCGTTGATCGCTGAGCAGGATTTCGACCTCGCCTTTCTCGACATCACCATGCCGGAGCTCGATGGTCTCGATCTCCTCAACATCATCAAGGAACGCAGCCCCCAGACCGAGTGCGTGATGGTGACCGCCAATGAGAGTATCCCGCTGGTGGTGGAGGCCATGCGCCGGGGTGCCTACGACTACCTGGTCAAACCGATCACCCCGGATCAGATGCGCGGCGCCTTGGAGCGCGCCCTCGAACGCAAACGCCTGCTCCAGTCGCTGTTGCTCAAGTCGGAGGGCGCCATCATCGGCGCCCTGGCCAACCCGGAGGCATTCAGTGAGATCGTCACGGCCAACGAACGCATGCTGCGCTTGCTGCATGAGGCGGAGCTGCACGCCGCATCGGACATCCCAGTCTTGATCACCGGTGACACCGGGGTGGGCAAGGAGCTGCTGGCACGGGCGGTGCACGCCGCGAGCCCACGGGCCAAGGGTCCCTTTGTGGCGATCAACATGCCGGCCCTGTCTCCGAACCTCTTCGAGTCGGAGCTCTTTGGTCACGTCAAGGGCGCCTTCACCGGCGCCGACCGCGACAAAAAAGGCTACCTGGCGCGGGCCGAGGGCGGCACCCTGTTCCTCGATGAGATCGGCGAGCTGGCCCCGGAGATGCAGAGCAAGCTCCTGCGCATTTTGCAGGAGGGGGAGTTCACGCCGGTGGGCGAGACCCGGGCGCAAAAGGCCAACACCCGCTTTGTGGCGGCCACCAACCAGCCCCTCGCCAAGCGGGTGCAGCAGGGAAGGTTCCGCAAGGACCTCTTTTATCGCCTGCAGTTCGCCACCCTGCATCTGCCGCCCCTGCGGGATCGGCGGGACGACGTTCCGTTGTTGGCGCGGCGACTCCTGGCGCGCGCCGGACGCGAAGCCGTGAGTCTCTCCGACGATGCGATCGATACACTCACCGCCCACGCCTGGCCGGGGAACGTGCGTGAGCTCGCCGGGGTGCTCGAGGCCGCGGTCAATCTCGCCGAGGGGGGAGAGATCAAAACGGGCCATTTGCGCCTGCCGGTCGAGCCACGCCGGCAGCCGGTTCCCCGTGGCTACGCCGAGATGGTCGTCGAGCCCCTCGCTGAGGTCGAACGCCGGCACATTCTGGCGGCGTATGCGAAGCTCGCCCACAACAAGACGCAAACCGCCAAGGCCCTCGGCATCGGGCTGCAGACCTTGCATCGCAAGCTGAAGGCCTACGCGGTCAAATAGACGCGAAGCCCGGCCATGCTCTCTCCCTTCGTGACCCGGATGGCGTTAGAGTGAGTCCCATGCCAGCGCAGCGATTCCTGCGCCCCGCCCAATCGGGGTCGGGTGTGAAACCGGTGAGCGACGTTGACGGCGCTCGGACTGAGCCGAGTCGAGCCGGGCTGCCAAAGGCGCTGGCGCAACGGTTGCCGCGGCACCTGGCCTGGGCGGCAGTGATCTACGGCGGCCTCTACCTGACCAACATCGCGAGCCACTGGATCTTTGTGCTCTTCGATCCCGACTTCGTCGTGGGTAACGCGCCGCGAATCGAGATCATCGCGCCGCTGTTTGTGGTCCTGTCCCTGTTCGTGTTCCTGGTGGCGCGCCGCGGGAAGCTCGCCCTGGGTTGGTTGATCTACCTCGGACTCGGCTTCGAAATTCTCGGCGCCCTCGGCATCGCCATCGGTTCCATCACGCCGCATTTTCCCGAGGCGACCGCGGGTTATTTCATGGGCATCCCCTGGACCGCGGTTTGGGTCGTTGCCTTCCCGTTGATGGTGCCCGGCCGGCCCGTGCATGCTGCAATCGCGGGCGTCCTTTCTAGTTTGGCCGTCGTCGCGGGCCTCCAGATCAACATTTGGTTGGAGGGCGCCTCCCCGGCACCCTTCGGGATTTGGGTCGGTCTCCTGTTCGCCAACCTCCTGTGCGCGGCTTGGGGTACCATCGGATCCGCGGCCATCTATCGACTCGGCCGCGAGGCTTCCTCCACCCGCCAACTCGGCAGCTATCACCTCCAAGAGCTTCTCGGCCGTGGTGGCATGGGCGAGGTGTGGCGCGGCGAGCACCGGTTGTTGGCGCGGCCGGCGGCGATCAAGCTGATCTCACTCGAGACCCTCGGCGACGACGTCGACATCGACATGGAAGTGACCATCAAGCGGTTCGAGCGCGAGGCCCAGGCCACCGCCAGCCTGCAGTCGCCGCACAGCGTGAGCCTGTTCGACTACGGTGTCGCCGACGACGGAACTTTTTTCCACGTCTTCGAGTTGCTCGACGGCGTGAACCTCGAGACCTTGGTCAAGGAGCATGGGCCGGTCGAACCGGCGCGGGTGATTCATTGGCTAGAACAAGCCTGTCTCTCCCTGGCCGAAGCGCACCACCTCGGCCTCGTCCATCGCGACATCAAACCCGCCAATCTTTTTGTTTGTCGTTATGGTCTGCAGCTCGATTTTCTCAAGGTGCTCGACTTTGGCCTGGTCAAGCTGCTCGAGAGCCAGGCCAGCGACCCCCAGCTCACTGGCGCCCAGGCGCCGCCCGGGACCCCGGCCTACATGCCTCCGGAGGTCGCCCTTGGTGGCCGGGAGATCGATGGTCGCGCCGATCTCTACGCCCTGGGTTGCGTGGCCTACTGGCTGCTGACCGGCAAACTGGTGTTCGAACGCAGCTCACCGATCGACATGGTGATGGGGCACATCGAGGATCCGGTGGTGCCGCCGTCGGTGTGTTCTGAGATTGAGATCCCCGCTGACCTCGAAGCGATCGTGCTCGCCTGTTTGGAAAAGGACCCGGAGGATCGACCAGCAAGCGCCCTCGAGGTCGCGGAGCGCCTGGGCCAATGTCGCGACGCGGGGAGGTGGGATCCGAAGCGGGCGCAACAGTGGTGGCAAGAACGGTATCCCGAGATCGTTGACGGGCGCTGACCGCGCGGCGCTCCGCCTTCGCCCTCCGTGGTCACCCTTCCCAGCAACCCTGCCGGTTTGACTGTCCCATTTTGGTCCTGCAGGGCAGACAATGTAACGATCTCAGCCTCCTGACCCGATCCCCGTACCATTTTGAGACACTCGGGGCCCTCGGGAGCGGCCCAGCGGCAGTGCGTAACTTCGTATTTTAACGATTGAATTAACACACCCCCCGCTGGCACGCCGACTGCATTGATCGGAGGCATGCACAACGAAACCAACACCGTAACAGCTGAGATGGCCCCCACGACTCCGCGGTCATCAGGTCTGATTACGTTGCACATCCGCCCCATGACTCCCTGGGCCCTGGCCCTGGCGATGTTGTGGGCGGTCCCGGTCGCCGCTGCCTCCGCGGCGACCGGCCCATCGACCGTTGCGACCCAAACTTGGGTCGAGCACCAGGCACCCGGCGCTGAGCTCACCATTCACTTCCCCGACCAACCGACGCTGACTTATCGCACCACCTCGACCTTTGTCGGAGAGGTTCGGAGCAAGATCTGGATCGCCGACAGCGCCGCCGGCCAGTTCACGGTCTCCCATTCGCGCTTGCCGGGCCTAGCGAGGGTCCTTGCCACCGACAACATGTTGTACGACGGCGCCCGCGACAAACTGATCGAAGAGCACGGCGGCGGCCGGGTGATCGCCGAGCAGAGCCCCTCCGGCTTGTTTGAGCGCGACGTGCGTTACGAGCTCCGCGACACGAGCGGCACCCTGGTCGCCGTCGGGAGAATGCTCGTCGGCAACACCGGTGACGAAGTGATCGTCATCAACGGTGTGGTCATCCCTGGCCAAACCGCCGACCTCGAGCGTTTCTTCGCCTCCCTCAACGTGCCCGCCGACAATCGCTCCTAGGCAGGGGAGAAGGTCATGCAGCAGCTTCGCGGAATGGATGCCAGCTTCCTGAGCATGGAGAGCGATGACGTGCACCTGCACACGCTCAAGGTCCTGATCTTCAACGGCGGCCGCGCCCCCAGACTCGATCAGATCGAAGCGACCTCCCATCTCTGGCTCGACCAGTTGCCGAGCCTGCGCCGGCGCGTGGTGGAGTTGCCCCTCGGACTCGGCCAGCCCGTCTTTGTCGAAGACGAGAGCTTCGACCTGCGGCGCCACGTCGACCAGGTCACCCTCTTTCCCCCGGCCGGCCGACTACAGCTCGACCAGCTGGTGTCTCACATTGCATCACAGCCCCTCGAACGGGATCGCCCGTTGTGGCAGATCACCCTGGTCAATGGTCTCGACGATGGCCGCTGGGCCGCGGTGCTCAAGATCCATCACGCCCTGGCGGACGGCGCGGCCGCCGTGACGGCCTTGAGTCGTGTGCTGGGCGCTGACCTTCTGGCCAATTGGCAGGAGTTCGGTCAACCGCGACCGACGGTCATGGAGCAGGTGCCCTCGCGCTGGCGGTTGTTCGGCCTGGGTATTCTCTCCTCGTTCCGCAACCTCACCCTCATCCCCGGGCTGTTGCTGCAGACCCTGCGCGGCCTGCGGGCGGTGCGGCAACGGCGTCACAATGGTGGCCAGCTGCCCGCACGGGTCTTTGACACCGAGATCACCTCTTTCAACCACGCGGTGAGCGCCCGCCGGATCTTCGCGACCACCCAGCTGTCCCTGGACCGCTTGCGTGCCCTCAAGAACCGCACTGGCTCGACCTTGAATGACGTCGTGCTGGCGGTGGCCAGCGGGGCCCTACGGCGTTTCCTGCTTGCCCGGGGCGAAGCACCCACCAAGGCGCTGGTGGCGTCGGTGCCGGTCGGTCTCAACGGCGAGGCCTATGTCGAGGGCAATCGGGTTTCTTCGATCTTCGCCGGCCTACCTGCCAACCAAGCAGACCCGG
>JAUUZB010001121.1 GCA_030590185.1 Deltaproteobacteria bacterium | reverse complement strand
GCCCGACAGGATCACCGCGCCGGGCGGCACGTGGGTGACCTCGTCCACGTGGCTGATGAAACCATCAAACACGTTCGGCTTGCCAGCGTAGAGGGGATGCCCACGGCCGGCGGCCGTCAGCTCTATCTTGCGGGCGAGCCCCATCTCCCGACCCTGAGGGTGTGGCTTGACCCCACCGCCGGCGGCGACCACCGCAATCTGTAGCGCCCAGCAGGAGCCGAAGCCAGGTACGCCAATCTCAAAGGCGCGTTTGGCAATCTCGATCTGACGATGCACTTTCGGGTCGTCATCGAAGATCGTCAGGCTGCAGCCGGTCCAAGCGATGCCGTCATATTGTTCGAGGGCCGCGCCGTCGGGCAGCTTGGCGTCCGGGTCCGAGGGGAAGAGCTTGTCACAGGTCGCGCCCGGCAGGTTGCGGAGCAACATGTTAGCGTAGAGGTCAGCGGCGATGCCGGCACCCCCGGCGACGAGATCATCTCGACCTACCTTGGCGTAGCCATCGATCACTAGAAAACGAACGCCGTTAGCCATGGTTCTACTCCTCGCCTCAGGAATCGAGCTCAGCGATGATCCGCGGCAAGTCGGCGTGACCTGCACAGACTGCGTCGGCGGTGTTGCCAGGCTCGTCGGTCGCCCGCGAAGCGGTGAACAGCACGGCTTTGATATCCAGCGCCTGGGCGCCGGCGATGTCGTTGTGCTGCCGGTCGCCGATGTGGACCATCTCGGTCAGGCGTACCCCCACCGAGTCGGCCGCCACCTCGAACATGCTGGCGTGCGGCTTGCACCGGGTCACCTCATCGGAGAAGGCGAAACCGGAGAAGTGTTGCTTGATGTCGTGCTTCGCCAACAGGTCGCGCAACTGCGCGCCCGGGGTGAAGACCGCGTCGGAGCAGATGCAGAGTTTGTATGTGCCGGCTAGCTCGGCGAGCGCCCCGGCGGTGTCCGCGATCAAATCGGGCGGGATCTCGACCTCCATGGTGGAGAGCTGCTCGATCACGCTGGTGCGACCAGCCGCGGGCAATTCCCGGCCGATCCCTTTCAATAGTAGATCCACCCGTTCCTCGAGGGTCCAGGTGACGAATTGATCGTGCCAGACCTTATTGAAGGCCACGTCGATGGCGTCGAACACCAGGTCGACCCGAGCCCGGTCGGTGGGCTCCGCCGCATTCAACGCCTCCCACAACACCCGGCGGCGTTCCTCTTTCTTGGTCCCGAGGCCCTGGGCCTTGCGTTCGGGCTCGTCGGAATCGTCGATGACCAGGGTATCCCACAGGTCGAAACTGATAGCCTTGATGGTAGACATAGAACCTCCGGCGGGGTTTTCTATCGTGGGGCCCGCGGGCAATCAATCCGTGGCTGGACCGGCGTTCCTACGTGATTGCGCCCAGGTTTGCACCCGCAGGATCTCCCACTCGTAGACCGAGTGCCCCTGCCGTTCGAGGCCGGGCAGCAGGTCGCCGAAGGCGTTGGCCTCGAGAATGCGATGGTTGCGCAGGTCGGTCTCGAACATCACGTCGACGCCGAGCTGGAAGCAGCCGTGGGCCTCGGCCACGACAGCGCAGCTACGCAGGGCCGAGCGCCAGGTTCCCTCGGGCAGTAATGTCCGTAGCGCCTCGGGGTCACCGCGCCAGCCCCCGAGGTGGAGGTTGGTGATCGGGTGGCTGTTCTGGCGCACCACCGTGAAGACCGGCTCGCCGGCCACGGTCAGGATCCGGCAGTCAAAAAAAGCACCGTCGAGCTTGGCCTTGGGCACCGCCCGCTCCACCTGGGATCCCTCGCGCAGCAGGAAGCGCAGCACCTCGTCGACCCGACGCGGATCATCGACCCGCTGCACCCGCAGGGAGTTGAACCAACCCTCGGGCCGGCGCCGCATGGTGGTCATCAGAATGTTCGGTTCCGGTTGGTAGATCGCCAGGCAAGAGGCGGAGGAGGCGCTCGACAGCTTGATAAAAGCCGCGCGCCAGCCGCGATCACGCAGCACCTCGCGTAGCTGGTTTGGGTCGCCCAGCTCGTCCTCGATGAACTCCGGCACTGGCAAGCCGAGGTCAGCGTAGCGGCGGGAGGTCGCCCGCTTGTCGAAAAGCTCGGCGATGCTCGCCAACGGTGAGAGCAGGGTCCAGCTCGGTCGCTGGGCGAAGCTGCCGCGCAGGCTCGTCAGGTAGCTCAGGAAGCCGAGGTGCCGCTGGTGCGGGCAGCGGATCTCCCCGTGCCGCAAGGGCGTAGCCGTCAGCTCCGCGGGCGACACGGAGGACACTCCGACGGTTGTGGCGGCCCCGTACCCGAGGCGGAGCAGCGCAGCCTCCACTTCGACACTCTCCCCGGTCGAATCGATGCGTACCGACCGCGGCTCGTCGGGCAGACAGAGCAGGCGGGCGGGATCCTGGAGTAGCTCCCGGTGGCCGATGATCTCAGGTGGGGGCTGGCTCAGCTCGCGCAGGGCGGCGGCGAACATTTGAACCCGCCGGTACTCAACGTTGCCGACGATGAGAAACGGCAGATCCGTGGGCACCGGCTATTCGCCGACCGAGACGTAGTAGTAGCTGTAGTCGCCCGGGTCGCCCCACTGATCCTTGGGCTCACCGATGGTGGCCTTGGGGAGCGCCGTCATGATCTCCGCGGCCTTGGCCTCGGTTACGAAATTAT
>JAUUZB010001051.1 GCA_030590185.1 Deltaproteobacteria bacterium | reverse complement strand
GATCCTCGTAGCGCTTGTCGATGGCCGTGCCAAAGACGTCCGCGAAGTGCTCGTTGAGGGCGCCGGACTGGTTCTCGTAGGCCAGCGCCGCGGTGGACTCGATGATGTTGTGGGTCATCTCGTGGCCGGCGATGTCGAGGCATTGGGTGAGATCTGTCATCTCGTAGCCGTCGCCGTTGCCAAAGAAGGAGATCGACACCGTCTCGCCGTCGACCTCGGCGATGTAGGCCGCGGCGTTGGCGTAGTCGACGCCGAAGTTGACCTGGTTGAGCTGGCCCTGGTCGATGCCGGAGCCGCCGTGGTTCCAGCTCGGCCGGCCGAATTGTTCCTGGTAGTAGGTGAAGGCCAGGGAGATAGCATCGTGGGCGTTGACCCCCTCCACGTGGACGAAGGTATTGCCGGCGTTGGCCTGGATAGGGACGGTCTCGACGATGTCGTAGTCGCTGGCTCGGCTCTGGGCGTCCTGGGTGCGAATCTCGGCGCCGTCGGAGAGGATGGCCTGATCCCACATGAAGATCGTGCCGGCGCTCGCGAAGTTCGTGCACCCGAAGGTGCGGACGGCGCCGGTCCAATCATCGCCGTTGCAGACGTCGGGGGTGCCGGCCTGGGTGTAGATCAGGGTCCGGCGGCCGAGGAGCAGTCCGCTGTCGGCGTCGAAGTAGAGCTTCGCCACCTCCGGCAGGGTGCGGAGACGGTAGAAGGCCACCTTGACCTCCCAGGCGAGCCGGGGCTCGTTGCCGGCGATGAAGATCACCAGACTGGCACGCGGCCGCTCGATGAGGTCGCCGCCGGCGTAGCCGGTGACGGTCAGGGCGCGGGCGATGGCGTCGGGGCCACCGAGCTCCGCGTTAACGTCGCAGTCGAAGGAGGCGGGGTAGTGGCCGGTGATCTGGCGCACCCGGCGGTCTGGATCGAGCAGCACCGTCACCTCACCGTCGACCACCCGCAGGCCGCGGTAGCGCTGCTGGAAGCGCAGGTAGTGCCAGGCGGAGGATGGGTTGGGTGGCTCCCAACCGCGCAGGGTGAGCTCCCTGGCCGGGTCCTCGAGGCCGAGGAGGTCACGGTTGTTCGCCAACCAGGCCAGCACGACCGCCGGAGTAGGATCGAGGGAGTCCGACAGGGCGTGGCCTCGCAGGAAACGCAACGTGCCGAGCTTGTGATTGATCTCCACCCGAGCGGCAGGGAAGCGCGCGCGCACGAGCGTTCCGAGGTTTTCGGGCCGGGGTCCGCTCCACACGCCAATGGGGGTGGGCACGCGTAGCGCCCCGAAGGAATTTGCCGGCGGTCGGAGATCGGGGCTGGAGTCCGGCACCGGGGAGGTCTGGGCGCCGGCGCTACCGGCGATGAGCAAAGCAGTTGCGAGAACCGGAACAACGGATCGGGTCGTCATGTCAGTCTCCTAAGGAGCTTCGCCGATGGGGCGGGTCGCACCAGTGTCCTTACATCGGTGGCGGGATGCAAGGGTTCGAGAGGGGCAGCGGGCCTGACCTGGGGCTCGGCGCACCGGCCCTCCAAGCGTAGCGCCCCTGGACCGCCTGGCCAGTCACCACGGGGGTGGCGTAGACTCACCCGTTACAGATGACACCCTTAGATATTCTCAGCCTGACCGGCCCGGAGCTAATCCACCAAGCGCAGCAGCGCCTCGTGTCCGGCGCCGGTGCGGCACGAGACATCTATCGCGCCGCCGTGCTCGATGGCCGCTTCGCCCCCGAGACCCTGGGCCTCAACACCGTTTCGGTGCAGGCCTGGCGCGACCATTTTCGCCTGGCCCTACCCCAGGTACACGAGGGCGAGGCCGCCGAGGCGGCCAACGGTGGCCAAACCACCAAGCTGGTCCTCGAGCTAGAAGACGGCCTCGAGGTGGAATGCGTCCGCATCCCCATGCGCGGCGGCCGCTTCACTCTCTGTGTCTCGAGCCAAGTCGGCTGTCGGCTCGGCTGCGCCTTCTGCGAGACCGCGAAGATGGGCTTCCTGCGCAACCTCACGGCGGCGGAGATCGTCGCCCAGGTCGTGGTCGCCCGGGGCATGCCCGGCTGGTCGGTGGAGAGTGTCGTGTTCATGGGGATGGGCGAGCCCCTCGACAACATCGACAACGTCATCCAGGCGTTGCAGGTGCTCCACGATCCGCATGGCCTCAACTACGGTCGTCGTCGGCTGACCGTTTGCACCGCGGGATTGCCGGAGGGCATCCGGCGATTGGGGGAGCTCGGTTGGCGTCGGCTCGGCCTCGCGGTCAGCTTGAGCTCCGCCTGCGAGCAAACCCGCCAGCGTTTGATGCCGATCGCCCGACGGGTGTCGCTCGCGGAGCTTCAACGGGCGTTGCTCGACTATCCACGCCGGGGGAGCTTTGTGCTCGGCATCAACTACTGTCTGCTGCCGGGGATCAACGACAGCCAAGAGGCCGCCCAACGAGTCGCGCGCTTCGTTGCGCCGCTCGGTCGGACCTTGGTCACGGTCATCCCCAACAACCCTGGCTCGGAGTCGATCGCCCCCGCTGCCAGCGATGAAGATGCGGAGCGCTTCGCCCGCCTGCTCCAGGGTGCCGGGATCGCCGCGACTCAGCGCGCCACCAAGGGCCGCTCGGTGATGGCGGCCTGCGGGCAATTGGGGAACCTTGGGCTCCGCTCGCGTCCCGGGCGCTGAGCCGCCACCGCCACCGCCACCGAACCCGTCACCGAACCCCCTCCTCCAGCTCAGCCCACAGCTTCGGTCGACGCCGCCTCCGCAACCTGAGCGTGGGCATGCGCACTAGCCCGCCCCGCCGCGAGCTTACGCTGGAAGCCGGATTGGATGACATCCACCACCACCAACACCGCGATCGAGAAGTAGAAGGTAGT
>JAUUZB010000996.1 GCA_030590185.1 Deltaproteobacteria bacterium | reverse complement strand
GGCCCGGAGGGGGCATCCCCGAGCCGCCCCCTGGCGCTGGCCTTCGAGGGCCAGACCCGCGCCATCGCCGACATCTGCGGCCTCGAGGATCTGCACACGGCCGTCCACGAGATCCCGGATGGCTACCGGGTCACGGCCAGGTTCAACTCTCCCTCTCGCCTGAGGCGCTGGTGGAACGCGGTGAACGCCCGGTTTTCGACGCGGGGAGCGGCGGAGGAGGTCCTTCGCACCCAAGAGCAACTGCTCGAGCGGTTGCACGCCCTGGAGGCAGAAGTCCGCGACCGCAAGGCTGCCCAGGAGGCCTTCGTCGCTGAAACTCGAGCCCGGCAAAAACTCGCCCGACAGGTCGAGCAGATGCAACGCTTCGAGAGCATCGGCCTGCTAGCGGGTGGGATCGCCCACGACTTCAACAACCTCCTGGTCGTGATGTTTGGCGCCACGGAGGACTTGCTGGAGCACCCCGATCTGCCGTCGCCCCTGCGGCCGGATGTGGAGAGGCTGATCGAGGTCGTTGAGCGCGCCGCCGCGCTCACCAAGCAGCTGCTCGCCGTTGGCCGGCGCCAGGTGGTACAGCCGAAGAACCACGATCTCGGCGCGGCTATCCAGCGATACCGCGAGCTCCTCGAGAAGGTCGTCCCAGAGAGCATCGAGCTGACCATCGCGCCGGGCGATGGACCTCACCTGATCCGCGCCGATCTCGGACAACTCGAACAAGTGGTGATGAACCTCTGTGTCAACGCCAGGGACGCTTGCGGTGCGAGCGGCCGGATCATCGTCGAAGTCTGCGGCACCGAGATCGACGCGAGTTATGTGGAGTCGAACCCTTGGGCGAGAGAAGGGAGTTTCGTTCAGCTGAAGGTCTCCGACGACGGCGCGGGCATGTCCCCGGAGGTCGAGAAGCAGATCTTCGATCCGTTCTTCACCACCAAGCGGGAGGAACGGGGCACGGGCCTCGGGTTGGCCGTCGTTCTCGGGATCGTTCAACAGCACGACGGCTTCATCAACGTCTACAGTGAGCTGGGGCGGGGGACGACCGTCAACGTGTACTTCCCACGCGCCGAGGAGGGATCAGAGCCCGCCGCGGTGAGTGATGTCGGTCCGGTACGGGGCGGGACCGAATCGATCCTCCTGGTGGAGGATGACGCGCGGGTTTGTGAGATCGCAGGCAAGGTGCTGAGCAAGGCAGGGTATCGGGTGACGAGCACCGATAACGGCACGGAGGCGATCCGGTTGTTCACGGATGCCCCAGAGAGCTACGACATCATCGTCGCGGACGTCGTCCTTCCCGGGCGGACGGGGCCAGAGGTGGAATCCGAGGCCCGCCAGCAGCGTGCGGACATCGTTGTCCTGTTCACCAGCGGCTACTCCCCCCACGGCATCCATGGTGACTTCGTGTTGGAGGAAGGGGTCAATTTCCTGCCGAAGCCCTACGGTCCCCGAGAGCTCCTGTCGCAGGTTCGACGGGCGTTGGACCGAGACTGTTGAGGGCAACCCGATTGAGCTATCCTGGTCCCGAGAGATCAGCGTGGCAAGAATCGATGGCCCAATCTGGATCCTAATCATCGCAGCGCTCGTCGCCTGCGGCGGCACCCGGGTGCCGCCCGTGGTGGAGCTGCGCGACCCGGCCCTCCACGAGATCTACCTGCTCGCCTTTGCCCAGGAGGGGCCGGCCTACGTCGTGCTGGAGCGGATCAGCGGTGAGGCGCTGCGGATCGTCAATTTCGATCCGGCGGCGCGCCGCCGCACGCCGATCCCTGCGCCCGGGGACGAGCTCGACGAGGCGCTGCGGCCGTGGCCAGACCGGACCGAGCTCGTGGCGCGGGTCCGAGCCACCGACCTGGGCCGGACGATCGAGGCGCAAGGTTTCACCTGGGCGGAGTCGGTCGACCGCCCCGGGGTGCTCGGCGCCACGGTGGAGATCGACGCCGAAGGGGTGCGGCTGCGCGATGGCGACGACACGGCCGAGCTGATGCATCTCCCGGACGCTCCGCAGGACCAATCGGGCAAGCCGGAGTGGTCACGCTCGGCGGATGGCCGGCGCCTCGGGTTGGAGCTGCGATACCCCGGTGAGCCGGCGGTGCGGATCCTCCACGTGCTGGAGGTCGCCGAGGCGTTGGCGGACCTCTGGTTTGGTCGCGGCTACGAGGCGCACCTGGCCGGCGAGTGGGCCGAGGCGAGCCGGCTCTGGGCGCAGGTCGAGACCGCCTCCCCCAGCCGCCCTGAGGTGGCGTACAACCTCGCCTGTGCCACGGCGCGGCGCGGCGATCCGGATGCGGCGATGGTGCATCTCGAGCGCGCCGTGGGACTCGACCGACCGCGGATGCGCGCCCTGGCGCGTGGTGATCCCGACCTCGCGAGTCTGCGCGAGCGACAGGATTTCCTGCGCCTGGTCTGGACGCCCGATCCCGACGACGCGGATTGACCCCCCGGATTCGACCCGCTAGGGTGCGCCTCGACATCTGCCACGCCAGGATCTTGGAGAGAGCCATGCATAGCCCCTTTGCGGCCACATTCCTGAGCCCCCTGTTGATCGGCGCGCTCGTCGGTGCGTTCGTCAACCTCGGCACCGCCAACACCGCCCTGGCCCAACCGAAGCGCGCCCCGAGCACGCCACCGTTGCTCAAAATCAACCACGACGGGGACAAGATCGCCTACCGGCTGACCATCCGCCCCGGCGTTCCGCTGCCCGGCACCACCGTGGCGGTCGAGATCTCCCTGGCCGAAATCCTGGCCCGCGCCGATCCGACCTACGGCAACCGCAAGCCGATCAACGATGCGGAGCTGACCGTCACCCTGGTCGGTCCGCCGCCGCCGCCGGCCAAGGGCAAAAAGAAAAAGCAGAAGGCCGCCCCACCCTGGGTTGACGTACGCAACGCCAGCAAGCTGCCGGACGCCGGTGCCTTTGGTGTCACCTTCACCGCGCCCACCGAGGGCGTCTACGGCCTCCACCTCACCGGCACCTCCAAGACCGCCGGTCCCATCGATTTCTCCACCCGGGTCAGCTTC
>JAUUZB010000121.1 GCA_030590185.1 Deltaproteobacteria bacterium | reverse complement strand
GCCAAACATCAGCTCGCCGAGGATCCGGGTGGCGAGCACCAGATACTCCCGCCACACGGAGAGGTAGAAGCGGCTGGTCAGGTTCAGGGCCCCGAAGGTGAAGGGTTGATCCAGACTGGTGCCGCCGCGTAACGACAGCTCGCTGTAGGTCCCGCGCTGGGGCACCAGCTCGTGATCGCGCGAGTCCCAGAGCAGGCCGATGGTGCCGTTGAGCGCGACGTACGGATCGGTACCCACCAGCCAGCCTTGGACCTCGGCGCCGCTCGCACCGGCCAGATCCGCCTCGAGCTTGCTGCCCACAAACGGCTGAACCACGTGATAGCCGAGCAGCAGACCACCGAAGATCTCCTGCTTCGCCCCTACCCACTCGCCGAGCCGAACCCGCCCGAAAGCCTCGACGTGGGGCGTGATGTGCTCGTAGGCGTAGTAGCGCGGCGACGAGGCCAGACGCACCGGGTCGCGGGGGGCGGCATTGCCGAAGCCGTGGTAGCCACCCTGCCGGTACCGACTGAACTTGCCGCGCACCTGCAGGCGGGAGTCCGCCCCGAGGACACCGGGGAGATCCAACAACAGCTGGAGGTTGACATTCGGGAGCTCGACCCCGCCGTCGGGCGCTTCCTTGACCGCTACGTACGCTAGCAGGTCGAGGTGCCATTGATACGGGTCGTGGTCGGGATCGAACTTAGCGAGGGAGCCGGCAAAGGCAAAGCCCACACCCTCGTCGCTGTTGTAGCCCAGCGCCGGCACGGCGCCGACCTCTACCCGGTTGGGGTCGATCTCCCCGTCCTCCTCCCCGGTGGCCTGGGCGCGGGCCAGGCTCGCCCCACCCCAGGGTGGCACCGCGGCCATGGCCACCAGGGTGGCGATCTCCAGGGACCCGATCCTCACCCTACCTTTATATAGGCGATCGCTGGCTCAGTTGGCTTTTCGACCCGCTCCCCGGTGTGCTAGGGTCCGCTTTCGCCCCAAATCACAAGGGAGTGGCGCAATCATGACAACCCGCTCGGTTCTTCTTCCTGCCCTGGCGTTGGCCTTCGCGACTGGCGGCTGCGGCGAACCCCTCAATCAGAGCGTTCCCACCGGATCCGGGTCGAGCACTAGCTACACCGGGACGGGCGCCTTCTCGGGTACCGGAGGTATCATCGGAACCGGGGGCTTCGGCGGAGAAGGGGGCATTGGCGGCACCGGGGGCTTCGGCGGAGAAGGGGGCATTGGCGGTACCGGGGGCTTTGGCGGGACCGGAGGCATTGGTGGCACCGGAGGCATCGGTGGCACCGGCGGAACCGGGGGCGGCGCCGGGAACCAGCACTGCACCCAGTGCGAAACATTCTCGGATTGTACCGACCTCGGCATCTACTGGTGTCAGGGCGGCGCCTGCGACTGCCTGGACGGCACCTGCGTGGTCAGCGAATTCGGCTTCGTCTGTGAGGAACCGGTCTGTGAGCTCGGCACCGTCTGCCAGTACCCGAATTACTGCGCAGCCGAGTGCACCTACGACTACGATGATCTCTATGCCGGTGATCCTGATTACTGCCCAGACTCCTACTTCAGCCGTTGCCTGCCGAGCGGCCGGTGCGTCCAGTGCACCAGTGACACCGATTGCGCCGGCGAAATGATGACCCGCTGCAACACCACCTCCCACCTCTGCGAGCTGTGCAGCGACGACGGCGAATGCAGTGAGGGGCTTGGCGACACCTGCGGCAACGATGGCCGCTGCACCTGCCAGTCGGGCGAGGAGTGTTGGTCGAGCTACACCTGGGCGGTTTGCGAGTAGCCCCAGCGCCCTACGCCTCGTGCGCCCCGTGCGCCGAAACCCAACATCAGCTGTAACGACCGCCTCACTGACGGGACAGCACTCCTAAATCACCGAGTCCGGGGGCAACCCGGGCTCGCGAAGAACCCAAGGAGTCTCCCGTGAACCTCAAAAAGACCATCTCCACCGGCGGCCTGACCGTTGCTCTCTCCCTCGCCGGTCTCGGCCTAGGCTTGGCCGGGTGTGCCGGCAACCAGGGTCAGGCCCAGGGTGCTGGCCACGCCAAGAGCGAAATGAAGGGCACCAACGCGAGCTGCGGCGCTGGCAGCTGCGGCGGCGAGAAGGCCGAGATGTCGGAGGCAGAGGCCGGTACCGAAGCGAGTGCCGAGGCCGGTGCTGAGGCGAGCTGCGGCGCTGGCAGCTGCAGCGGCGACAAGACCAAGGGTACCAACGCGAGCTGCGGTTGATCCGGACCGACGCCGAGCTCTGCGCCGCCTCGCCGGGTCACGATCTTGCGCCCCGGTGAGGCGAGCTCAGGCCGAGGAGGAGCTTCGCCATGTCATCGCTTCGAGAGATCACGCCAGGTACTCGCGGTCAGGGTGCGGCCGGACTGTTCGGCATCGGTCTGCGGCGCCCCCACTTTGACGACATCTTCACCGCCGACACCTCCGGGGTCGACTTCCTCGAGATCGTCACCGAGAACTACTTCCGCTTTGGTGGCCGACCCCGCGCCGTGCTCGAACGCGCCGCGGAACAGTTCACCATCATCCCCCACGGAGTCGGGCTCTCCATCGGCAGCCCCGACCCGCTCAACCCCGACTACCTCGAGCGCCTCGAGCGCTTGCTCGCCTGGCTCGATCCACCCTGGTTCTCCGACCACCTCGCCTACTCCTCGGCCTTCGGGGTCGAGTACCACGACCTGCTGCCGCTGCCCTTCAGCGAGGAAGCGGTTCGCCACGTGGCCGGCCGAGCCAGCGAGGTCCAGGCCCGGATGGGACGCACCCTGCTGTTGGAGAACCCGAGCACCTACCTCGAGCTGCCCGGCGCCGAGATGAGTGAGGCGGAATTCACCCGCGAGGTGGTCGAGCGCGCCGATTGTGGGATCCTGCTCGACGTTAATAACGTCTACGTCAACAGCCAAAACCACGCCTACGATCCGTACGCCTTCATCGACGCCCTCCCCCTCGACCGCGTCCTGCAGCTGCACATCGCCGGCCACGACGCCTCCGGCGACTTCATCGTCGACACCCACGGCGCCCCGATCGTAGCGGAGGTCTTCGAGCTCTTTCGCTACACCCTGCAACGCCTCGGACCTACCTGGACCCTGCTCGAATGGGACAACGACATTCCGCCCCTGTCCCGGTTGATGGCGGAGAACGAGGCGGTACGCCGGGTGGCCCAGGGAGCGCTCGGCCGTGGCGTCGGGAGGGAAGCGGCATGAACACCCCTTCGCACGCCCTGCGCGATACCCTCGCAACCATGCACGGACTGTTGCGCGGTGCGGCCTCGCCCGAGGAGATCGGCGAGGCGTTCGGCCAGCCGGTGGAGCGAGTCGCGGTCTACCAACGGTTCGTATTCGCCCACATCCGAACCGCCCTCGAGAAGATCTACACGACGCTGGCTGGTGTATTGCCCCAGGCAACCTGGGAAGCGCTGGTGCGCGGCTACTTCGACGCCTTTCCGGCCGATGATTACGAGCTCAACGGCACCGCCCGCCAGTTCCCCGAGTATCTCGCCAGCCGCGCCGCCAGCGGTGAACCCGGCCTCACGGAGGCGCACGTCGAGATCGCCATCCTCGAATGGCAGGAATTCGCGGTCTTCGTCAGCGAACGCGAAATCCCAACCACGGTCGACCGCCCAACCCTCAACCCCACGGTCGAGATCCTCCAGCTGAGCTTTGCGGTCGGGAGCTTTGTGCGTGATCAACGCGCCCACGAGGACGGGCGCCACGCCGAGCCACCGGCCTTCCCCACCGAGCCGGTGGCGGAGATCGTATTTCTCCTGCGCGATCCGCGCCGGCTCGGCCATCGCTTCCTGGTGGCCGATGACGCGGCGCTCTTCGCCGTGAAGATCGCCCACGAGGGCACACCCGTGGCCGAGGCCGCAGCCCGTTCAGGCCTGTCGATCCCGGACGTGCAGGCCATCTTGGCCAAGGCGGCCACCCAGGGCTTGATCATCCTACCCGAGGCCTGACCGCCGCGATCGCCCAGACCCGCCCTTCCTGTTTTACTTCGAGCCCCCGGATAGGTGTATGCTGCGGTGAACCGCGGCCCAACCAAGGGGGTAGGCCCTGACCGAGCAACAGCCACGCAACGTCTTGCTTCTCGTCGGTGAGAATGACGGCGCCGATTTCGTAGCCCACGCCCTGGCCCACCCGGAGGTGGCGCTGCACCCGGCCAACGAAGAGACCATGGCCAACGCCCTGGCCCACGGTCCCTACGACCTCGCCGTGGTCGGCGGCTATGTCGGAAGCCGCGGCCCACTCATCCTTTGCGAGGCAGTGCGGGTCCAGCAGAAGATCCCGGTGCTGATTCTCCTCGGACAGGAAACGAGCGAGAAGGTCCTAGCCCAGCACAAGTCCCGCAACCTCGAGGCGGTCACCTACCTCGACTTCCAGGGCTGGCGCGACCCCGCTGGTTCGGTGATCACGGTCGGTACCGAGGTCCGGGAGTCGGCCCTCGGCGTGCTCGAGCTCGAGGAGGACCAGACCTTCGGCGAGCAGTGGCAGCAATCACTCACCCTCGCCCAGGAGCAACGGGACGCGGTCCTCGCGCAGCAACGACAGGCCGAGGAGGAGCAGGAGCAGGCCCGCACCGCCGCTGAGCAGGCGGAGGCGCAGCGGGCAGAGGCCGAGCAAACGGAGACCGAAGAGGAGGCTGCCGACCATTCGCTCGAGGAGAAGCGCGAGAAACGCGACGAGGCGCCCCCCCCCTTCCGTACCAAGCTCTTGGACGAGGACCTCGAGTTCATGGACCGCATGATCGAGCGGACCAAGAACGTCGACTTTCGCTCCAAGCTGACCAAATCGACGGCCTCGGACCATGCCGACGCCGCCGCCCAAAAACTGCGTGATCACATCCGGGAGCTCGAGCACGAGCGCGCCCGCCTCGCCTTCGTCTACCGCTCGCGGCGTATGGACTTCGAGGCCTATGACGACGCGGTCCAGCGTGTCGAGGAGGCGGAGCGCAACCTCCAGGCGGTACGCGAGGAGAGTGAGCGCCGGGTGCATCAGGTGCGGGAGGAGGCCGCCCGGGCGCAGCAGGAGATGCAGCAGCACTTGAGCGCTGCCATGGCCCAAACCCAGCAGATCCTCACCCAGATCCAAGAGCAATCGGCCGCCCATCTCAAGCAGGTCCAGGACCAGCTCCAGATCCGCGACGAGGACATCGGCGGCCTGCGCGAGGAGCACGCCGCCCAGCTTTCCAACCGGGAGGTGGATCTCACCAACCTGCGAGCGCACGGCACACAGCTCCAGGGCCAACTCGACAGCCTGACGCAGCAACTGCAGCAATCGGCGGCAGAACGCGAGCAGCTGGTCACCCAGTACGGTGAGCGGGAACGCGCCGCGATCGACGCCAACGCGACGCACGAACGCGAGCTGCGCCAAGAGCTCGAGCAACTCAACCGCGCTCGCTCCGACGCCGAGGCCCGAGCCGGCACCCTGAACGTCACCCTCGAAGCGGCACGGGACGAGATCACCCGCCTGCAGGGTATCGAGGCGCAAAAGGCCTCCTCCATCGAGACCATGCAGGGGCAGCTGGAGCAACTCCAGGCACAGCTCTCCCAGGACGCGCAACAGTACCAGCAGCACGTCGCCGCCGCCGAGGAGCGCATGCAACAGGAGCTCGGGCAGCTCCAAGAGGGCTTCAGCCAGGAACGCGCGCAGTACCAACAGCAGATCGCCGCCGCCCAGGAGACGATGCAAAAGGAGATCGAGAACGTCCAAGCCGCGGCCATCGCCGAGCGCCAACAGCTCGACGCGAGCTTCGCTGCCGAGCGTCAACAGCAACAGGAACAGATCGCCGCCACGCACCAGACAGCCCAGGCTGAGGGCGCCAAGCTCAACGAGAATATCGCGGCGCTCCACGAGGCTCACAAGCAGGAGCTCGTGGGCGCCGGGGAGAAGCTACGCCTCGAAACGGAACGGCTCCAAAAAGAATTCGCCCAGGAACGCGAGCAACAACAGGCCGAGCTGCGCAGCGTCGAGGATGGCCTGCGCCAGGAGATCAATCGTCTCGAGACCGCAGCCGGGGAAGAGAGGAAAACGCTCGAGGACCAACTGACGGCGCAGGCCGCGGCCCACGAGTCGCAGCTGGCCGACGTTGAAAAACAGTGGTCGGACAAGACGGAGCAGCTCAAACAGGCGGCCGGTACCTTCAGCGATGCCTATAAGGACAGCGACAGCCTCACCGGGGAGAAACAAGCCAAGATCGACAGCCTCGAGCAGCGTCTGGCCGAGAAGGGTCAAGAGCTGGAGCGCACCCTCCAGGCGGCCAAGAAGGGTGTCGATGATGATGCTCTCGAACGGCTCGCACGCCGCTTCGAGCGTGGGCTGGAAAACGTCAAGTCGCAGATCACCAAGCAGGAGGCGTTGCTGGTCACCGCCGGCATCCCCGGGGTGGGAACTGGCAGCGCCGCCGCCGCGACTGCTGCGGCCGTAGCGACCGTGGCCGAGCCCGGAGCCGAGGCGAGCGGGCCGGCACCTGCCCACCACCAGGCCTGGCGATGGATCGTGGCCCAACCGGAGCGCCTGATCGGCGTCGGCGCCCTCGGCGCTGGTTTGTTGGTAACGATCATCCTGGTGATCATCTTCGCCGCGATCAGCCCCGATCAGGTGGTTGTGGCGGGACCGGACGGTGCGCTCATGGCGCCGACGGCCGGTGGCGACGGGGATCGCTCGGCCACGGAGGAGGATACGAGCGCTGGCCCCGATGCTGAGGAGGCCGACGTGGAATTGGAGGGCGAGCCGGACTCTGAAGAGGAGGCGGACGCGGAGGCCGCGGCCGAGGAGACAGAGGAGGCCGAAGGTGAGGCGGAGGCCGACACCGAGGAGACGGACGCCGAGCCGGAGGCTGAGGAGGAAACCGAGGTCGAGCCGGAAGGTAACGCTGGGGGACCGAGCCCCGGCACCCCGGAGTTTGAGCAGGGGCGCAAGGCCCTGCGCAAGGAGTTGTTCGCCGCCCTCAAAAAGAAGAGCTGGAACAAGGCGATCGAGCTCGGGACCCGCCTGCGTGAAGAGTACCGCCTCGATTGGGAGTCAGAGTACCGGATGGCCGAGGCTCTGCAGCGCGCCAAACGCCTCGACGAGGCGGTCGCCGCCTTCGTGGATTTCTTGGAGAACAACCCCGAGAATGCCTTCGCCGACGACGCGGCACTCAACGCCGGCGCGATCCTGCTCGAGCAGGGCAAGAAGAACAAAGCCCGGCCCTACCTCGAAATAGCGACCAAGAGCGGTAGCAAGAAGACCGCGGGCGCGGCCAAGGCGTTGTTGCAGAAGCTCTGATCCGGACCGGGGTCAACCCGAGCACGGCACCTCATCCACCCGCACCAAACCGCGACGCCGCCAGCCCACACGCAGTAACCAGCCCCGTGCGTCGCTCACCGGGGCCGGGCCGGCGCGGGCCTCCTCGGCCAGAGCCACCTGCGCGCGGGTCAGGTCCCGCCAGCCGTCGAACCACGCCCACGACGAGCACGGATCGACCCATCCTCGCTCTAGGTCGCGGCCGGTGGCGGCGGCATGCCGGCGGTAGTTGTTGATCACGTAGGCTCGGGCGTTGCGGATCTCCCGCGGTGTCCCGAGCACGCGCAGGTGGTAGCGCCCCTCGAACACGCTTCCCTTGCGCCCCAGCAAGAGATTGAGCCCCTTGGCCACGCGCACGCAGAAGCCCTGCATCGCCCGTGACAGCGCTCGAGTGTCATCGGCTTCGACGATCAGGTGCAGGTGGTTTGACAGGATGGACCAATCGACGATGCGGGCGCCGGGGTACGTGCACGCAGCGACGAAGGCTCGGCGAATGACCTGGCAGCGGGCCTTGACCCGCAGGCTGCTGAGTTCCGGGCGGACTTTGAGGGTGATGTGCATCGGGCAGCGGCGGGTCACCTTTGGGCGCTTGCGGTGCAGGACGCGCTTGTTGCGGCGTTTGGATGGCTTGCGGCCGGCTCCCGGGCGCCACCCGCCGTGGCCGAAGGTCATCACTAGCTGCTTGGGTTTTCTTCTTCTTGCCATGGTTGCCATCTTGATTATGGGCAGAGATTACTATGGGGGTCTGACAATTCTCCACGAACACAGGAGATGGGGTGGGTTGGCGCTGATGGTTGTGCGACCGCACTC